>CAYMFZ010000222.1:2624-8574 GCA_964389585.1 uncultured Pirellulaceae bacterium
CCTCGTTAATCGACTCGAGATCAACCTGACTCACCCATTTTGCCACGAGCTCGTTTTCCGATTCCGTCAAATTCTTAAGTTCAATTTTTGCTTCTTCGAGTGTATTCTCCAACGATTCAACCATTGAATCCGTCTTCGGCGTCGACAAAGTAAACAGCGGTGGCGTGTTTTCGCCATTCTTTCCCGCCGGAGCCAGCACGCCTGATTCTTCGACTGAATTGAAGAACGCAAACATCTGGTAGAACTCTTTTTGCGAGATCGGATCGTATTTGTGATCATGACAACGGCAACAATTAAAAGTCAAACCCAACCATGTCAAACCAGTCGTCTCGACCCGGTCGATCACCGTTTCGACAAACCACTCATCAACGATCCTTCCGCCTTCGCCATTGAGCCGATGGTTACGATTAAATCCCGTTGCAATAATCTGCGCCCGACTAGGACTTGGAAGCATGTCGCCAGCGAGCTGTTGAATCGTAAATTGGTCAAAAGGAAGATTGCGGTTGTATGCGTTGATGACCCAATCTCGCCACGCCCAGATGTCGCGACTTCCGTCTGATTGAAACCCGTTACTGTCGGCGTACCTCGCGTAATCGAGCCAAGGAATCGCCATGCGCTCTCCAAAATGCACCGACGAAAGCAAACGATCGACAACACGTTCGTAGGCTTCAGGAGAATCGTCAGCTAGAAACGCGTCGATTTCGTCGACGGTCGGAGGCAGCCCAGTCAAGTCAAGTGAAAGCCGCCGGATCAATGTTGTTTTGCTGGCGCGCGGCGATGGCTTTAAACCGTTTTGCTCAAGACTGGCCAAGATAAAATCATCAACTGGGTTTTCGGCCCAAGTCGCATTTTGTGTCCTCGGCAGAATCGGACGCCGTGGTGGTGAAAACGCCCAATGACCTTCGTATTTTGCGCCTTGATCAATCCAAGTGGCCAGCGTTTCGATTTGCTCTGGTGTCAGCTGCTTTTCAAAACCTGCTGGCGGCATTGGGTCGTCAGTGTTACGGATTCTTCTAACCAACTCGCTCTTTTCGGAGTCTCCGGGAACAATAGAAACTTCACCCGAGTCGCCAGCCAAAATCGCGCGTTCAAACTCATCAAGCCGCAGACCGCCCTCCGTCGCTGCAGCATCTGGACCGTGACAATTGAAACAGATGTCAGCCAAAATGGGTCGGACTTGGCGGTTGAACGAAATCTCCTGAGCAAAAGCGGTTGAGGCGAACATCAGAATCGCCACATTGCAAACGCATATCCAAATCGTTTTGGTCATTTCGAATCGGGCTCACTGGTCAGTCGATATTGAAAGCAACTTAGATGGTGACTCTTAATTGTAACAGCCAAATTTCGATTTGCCCGATTTAACTGAGGACTGTTTAACTGGGCATGGCTTAGGTTGGCGCAAATCGTGAGCCAAGCAAACACGAGCAAGCTACGCTTTCAATCGATCAATGATTGATACGACTTGTTTACCAAGCGACTTGATTGCGGCTTGCTTTTTCTCATCCGACAAGGAACCCTCTGGCGTGAATGCTTTAGCAGCGTTGGGCACAGCTTGTTGGTCAGGAATAACGGTGACGCCAATGTTACCGAGCAACATTCTTAGAAAGACCAAACCTCGAATGCCGCCCAGTCCACCGGGAGAACAGGCCATGATCGCTGCGACCTTTCCACGATACCCAGATAGAGGTGCTTCGTCGTCGCTTGTCGAGCGAGACGCCCAGTCGATTGCATTCTTGAGCAACGGACTAAACGCGCTGTTGTACTCGGGCGAAGCGATCAAAAATCCATCGTGATCAATCAACAATTGTTTGAATCGAGCAGCATGTTCAGGCATACCTTCGGCGGCTTCAAGGTCTTCGTTGAAAATCGGCATTGGGTAATCGGCTAAGTCGATCACCGTCACTTCGGCTCCAGCTTCCTCTGCGCCCGCGGCGGCAATTTTCACCAGAGTTTTGTTTAAAGATTCTTTGCGTGCACTACCGGCGAAGGCCAAAATTTTAGTCATGGTTTCCTATTATGATTGATGGTTCGAATTTTACATCTCGTGGACGGGATCGACAGCATTCTCGTTGAAGCCAATTGCTGAAATGTCACGTTGTTCGGCCAACTCCATCCTACGGAACCAATTTATCGAGTGAATCACAAAAAATGCAACCACGACAATCAAAACTAGATTCCAGTCTCGGTCACTCATTAATTTCCTTTCATAAACTGAAAAGAGGGCAAGCAGCAACGCAGCGACGCCAAGAATAATCGAAAGCCAGAATCGTTTTAGGAATGTCTCGCCAATGAATTCTTCTCTGAAACGAAGTGCGATCAGTGGCCCCAATGCAGCCCCCATCGGAATCGAGGCTAAAAAGAAGCCACCCATTTCGATGCTGATTGAGACCAGATCGAATCCGAATGCCGTTATTGAATTTGGCGAAAAATCCCAACTATCCAGAAACAGTCTTTCTCTTAACAAAAAGCAAATTCCAAGAAACACAACCCCACCCAACGCACCTCCAATCGCTGCGGGCAACGACTTGCGTTTGGCGTTTGAGAAATAAGCCACGAATGAGGTGGAGCCGATTGCAACAAGTGCCAACCAAATCATTTGGCGAAAGAAGAAAGCTTCGACTCTAAGACTTCCCGCGATCCCGGCGACCACCGCCGTAATGAGGAAGAGATCAATGGTACTGAATCTAAACTTCACAATTGCCCCTTGTGATTTATGAAACCAGAATCGAATGAGCTGGGAATCCAATGGGAAGATGCTTTTTGGTGAAGGGCTTCTTGAACTTTGGGCCTGTTCGTTCGGTTGGAAAGTTCAGAAGAATGGTCGACTTGTTGATCACTCGGCCTTCTCTCTGCCTCTCACCAAATGACAACTAACGCTGCTTTTTGTTCGCTTTGTGTTTTGGCATGGTTATTCCATTTTCATCCATTCTAGCCTTCAGTGTTCGCTGAAGATCCTCAACTACTTTTGCATACTCGTGCAATCGGCGGAGGTTCGTAAACTGATCGGGATCGGAATCCATATTATAGAGTTCGTCACTTCCATCACTGTATTTCATGTAAGCCCATTTGTCGCCGTTCAAAGCGATGCCTTTGTGAATCGAGATGGCCGAGTCGCGAACTCCAGCGTTAGGATCATCTAGAATAGGAACCAAGCTTTTCCCTTGAACCGAGTCTGGGAAATCAATTCCTGTCAATTCGGAAAGGGTAGGGTAGAGGTCAACCAGTTCAGCAAAAGCATTCGTCCTACTCGCCTTGAACCCCTTTGCCGAAATCACAAGTGGAACACGCGTCACCTCTTCATGAAGATTTGACTTTTGCCAAAACTCATGCTCGCCCAAGTGATAACCGTGGTCGGAAGTAAACACAATCGCGGTCGACTCTCGCAAACCTAATCGCTCAAGTTCCGCAACGATCTTTCCGACTTGCTCATCCATGAAAGTTACTGAAGCATAGTAGCCGGCCCACATTCTTTTCTGATTGTCGAGCGATTCTCCCATTCCGTTTTTGCTTGAAAGCGATTGCCCAAGTCCAAGTCTCGGAATATCCACAAGATCGTTTTCAAACTGAATTGGCAATTCAATAGATTGCCACGGGTACATATCGAAAAACCGTTTGGGAGCAACCATTGGGTAATGAGGACGCACAAGTCCAACCGCGAGGAAGAACGGTTCCGAATTTGACTTTCGTTGTCGCAGGATCTCAATCGCCTTTTGGGCAGACTTAAAATCTGGTTGATCTGAGCCATCGCCGTCCTGTTCGACCGTCACATAAGGCCGATGGGGCATTTGAGTGGACTGACGGTTAACAAGAGAATTCGTAAAGACATTCAAGTTCAAGCATGCGTACTCGCCCGGCGTGTGTGCCTCTTGACCGGTTGAGTTGAATCGCTCTGTCCAAGAATCTTTATCATCCGAACCGTTGGTTCCAGCAATGATGTCACCCGGCACGCGCATGTGAAAAATCTTGCCAACCCGCGCTGAGTAGAATCCGTGCTCACGAAAGTTCTGGCCCATGCTGACCTCGCCCCCAGACTGGTAGCGACTGAACATGAACGACTGACGAGAGGGAGCACACCAAGTCCCTTGACAATAGGCACGTTGAAAGACAGTTCCTTGTTTTGCCAAGCGGTCGATGTTCGGAGTTTTGCAACCTCTCATCCCGTAGCATCCGAGGACACTCGCCTTCAGGTCGTCTGCCACGATGAAGAGGACGTTCTTTACTTTGGCGTCGTCCGAGTTTAGCGGCGACAAAAGCGTTGCGGAGCCCAATCCCTTCAATGCCTGAGCTGAGGTCGTCTGAGAACTTAATAAGAAGCAAAAGGCAAAAACAGTTACAAGTAAGATGGCCCAATTGAAAGACTTACAAGTCCGTCGGACATTCTGTGATAGAAGAGAATTTGAATAATTCATTGGCAAAACCTTGGTTGGAGTAACAATAGTCCTCAATGAAGTTCTTCCTTGGTTATCCCTCAGACCAGAATTCGGTTAAATGTAGTGAGGCAGGTACGTTCTGAATTCAAAATTCGGTCGTGCCTTTTTTTGTCTCTTCATTAATATCGTTTGGCTATTTTTCGACGACCATCAGAGGAGAATCTCTGATCGCTTTTTTTGGCTGACTGTCTTCACTTGGTCCAAATGGATCTACACGATTGAAGATTCAAGTGAACGTAGGGTTTCATCACGAATCCTGATCAATAACAGGCTGCTGATTGTGTCAATTTAATGGAAAGAAGCGACTGCCAAGTCATCCAAAAAGACTTTTTCGAATCAAAGCTAGATTTGTAGCTTAGCCCCTTGACACTTTTGGCCGAATTAGAGATCTTTACTCGTTCGAGTGAGGCCAAAATTTGGCCGAGGGCGTAGCTCAGTTGGTAGAGCAACGGACTTTTAATCCGTAGGTCCAGGGTTCGAGCCCCTGCGCCCTCACTTCTTCTCTCCAGTCTTAAAAGATTTAAGATGACAATTCTAAAAGTTGTGCACAACTTCTAAGGAAGCTAGATTTCTAGGTTGATCACCGGTAACGCCGATTTCTCACCGTACTTCTTCAAAGCTAAAAAAGTTTGCCATCCAAAATTATGGTCGACAATTCCAAGTGCTTGGAGAAAAATCTTACGACGCCATAGAAATCAACGTTCCAAAAAGCCGGATGAAATCCACTTAATGATCCGGCTTACCAGAGCTGTCAGAGGGTGGTTTGGCTTGAAAACTTCAATGCTTTCCTGTTTCAAGATTCGCAACAATGGCGTCGATTTGCTCGACGTACTCAAGTAATGCTGCAAGTTTCTGACGTTCAGCTTTGTTCGTCTTTGAGTTTGGTTGCATCGAACACAATCTCAGACTCCACCCATCTTTGTAAGTGCGCGACTTGAAAAGTCATTTGAATTATAAGACTTCCTTGTTCCTGATCCTGAATATGTGTGGTTGCAGGCAAGCCTACTTTTTATTCGGGAAACTTGCATTCGAGATATAAGGACGATAATTCTGCTCAAGCATAATCCTAATAGCCTTGAATCTCGTGCGCGAACTGCTGGGCAAAATTGTCAGTCATACCGGAAACGAAGTCAAGAATCTGATGAAGCCACCATTCGTATGTCTGGTTCAAGTTTTCCTTGACGTATTTCTCGCCGAATGAAAGCTCAAAGCATCGCTTCGATCTGAAATCGAGCTGATCTTTATATGTTCCCAGTTGCCCGTCCAAATTGTTCGTCCCTGAGAAATCAATTTTGCATAGCTGTTGCGCCGCCTTGCAGATTACCTTGATAATATTGCCTAGACAATTGAATGCTCCCAGTTCCGTGGCGACTTTGAAGCGATGTGCAAAGATTTCTTGGTAACATTCGTCAATTCGTTTGAGCGTTGTTTTGTAAGTAGCGTCCAAGCCATCCTTTAAGTCGTCTTCTCGCTGGCCCGACATGATTTCATCGTATTCCCTGACAAATACACCCCAAAAC
>CAYMFZ010000223.1:0-5881 GCA_964389585.1 uncultured Pirellulaceae bacterium
AAATCAGCCACCACGCGTTAGCGTCCGGTTTTACGCGGCAGAACCGGGTGCTAACGCACTGCGGTTGAACCCAAATAAAAGCTTCGACGAACCACTAACCTCGGGCCAAGATAACCAGCAAACAAACCACTCGCTCAATTGACCTGAAACTAGCGGTAACGGCTCACAAGTTGTGGAACAGGCTCTTAGTGCCAACTTGCCCAAAGCCACGCGTTATTTATTCGGCTACTTCCGCAGCCAAGGCCATCATCACCAATTCACGCGCGAGGTGACCGAGGTCACGCTGATTCGCTTTCGTTGAAGTTCGCCAGCAGTTGTTGCCCGCGCCAAATTGAATAGGCCATTTGCCAATCAATCGGTGCGTTGGGATTTCCTTGCGAAAACCAGTGAGCTTTTTGGCCGTCAACGATCGCGGTGCCGGGTTGGCCGTCTTTCGTCGCATCGGCAATCAACAGGACTTCGCCAAAAAAGCTGGCGGACGATCGAGGCTCAACTTCGTCAAAACCTTCTGCGTCAAGATTACCAATCAAACGTCTCCATTCGTTGGGAAAGTTCTGCTGGGCGCGTTGAAGCGAAATTTGGAAGATCTCATTGTGAATCGTTTGCCAGCCAGCAAACGCAGCGTAAACATCGTCGTGTTCAAGGTGCCGAAGGTCCGCCGCGAACGCATGTGTCAACGGACCGCAGATTCCGATGTTGCTGTGAGACTGTTCGCCCGCACCATAGGTGTAGTTGAACAGATAGCAGTGGACTGGATGCTCGTAGCTTGGCCAGTACATCTCGCGGCTTTCAATAAACTCAATGTTGCTCGGTGCCAAACCCATTTGTGCCGGCTCGGACAACCAGATCGCCAAGTGGCTTTCGGCTAAAGCGATTTCGCCTTGGAGTTCCAACGAGATGTCGTTCTTAAAACCAAGCTCTTCCGCGTAAGCCAAAACGCGAAGTCGCGCGACGGGTTGTTGAGCCAGTTCAACAAGTGACTTTTTACCTGCTTCGTCGCCCAGTCGTGCAAGCGCTGCCGCTGCTTCGGTTTGAACTCGTCGGTGCCTCAGTCCAAGCGACTGGTGAAGCTTTCCAATTGCGGGCTCGTGTTCCAATTGCGAAAACGTATCACAAAGGGCAACAATTAAGGCAACTGAATCGGAGACAAGCTGATTGATGCCGCTGGCTCCGAGCTCATTAGGGAAATTGCCTTCTTCGATTTTTCCCAACTGCCCAACAAGCTGGCCGAGCAGTTCAGTAAGCGCATCAATTCGTTCTTCAGCAGGATGCGTTTCAATTTTTTCGTGACGGTAGTAAAAGTTGAACAAGTCAAAAACAGCGGGAGCAATTTGCGAATGTCCGGTCGCATGATTAACCAGTTGAGAAAGCATCTCTTCGGTTGGTTGGAAATCCGATTGCATGAGCGGCGAAAACGCCAACACGATTCCAAGCCGATGTTCGGGTGGATCGTCACAAATCAAATCAGTCCAGGTCTGTATCGATTCGTCGCTTCCATCGACGGCTAACCAACGCAGCAAGTGATTGCGAAGGTCGCTGTGTGCTGGTGTATGACGATAAAGCGCCTGGATGTTTTGGAATCTCGAAACGTCCCAAACGCGATCGGCGTCTTCTTCTTTGATTAACTTGAGTTCGCGTTGAACTAGTTGATGCACAACCGGCTGGATCAATTGGTCGATTTGAATTTTGCCTGGATCCTGGTCGCTCGACGCTGGCGTTGAAGCTTGAAGCTCATCACCGAAATCCAAGAGCCGGTCGAGCAGCTCGTTGACTTGCTCGTTGGTCAGGCTGGGAATCGTTTGCGAAAGCGGGGCGATTCGGGAAAGCTGCCCCGGGTCGTTCTGCGCCAGCAAGATGGCTTCGGTTATTGCATCTATCATCAAAATGACTTTCGTCTTTGTTTTTTATGTTTGATTCATCTCGCGAACTCGCTCAGAAGTAATTTGCGCGTGTGGCGAGCACGTTTTCGTCTGCGAATTCGTGGTGTAAGCACCGAACTCGCGTTGACCGTTTTTGAATACCGAGATAGTTTAGTTGATCGATCAGACCATCTAACTAATCTACGTAGTAGCACTCAATCTTCAACACGGACGAATCGTCTTATTACTGTGGCTAAACAAGTCGTCAAACGCAAACAAATTTTATCTTTCCAACACATGGGCTTGTCCGACAAAATGGTCGAGACGCTCGAGCGAATTGGTTATGAAAAACCTTCTCCCGTCCAAGCCGGCGTGATTCCGCTGGCGATGCAGGAGTATGACGTCATCGGACAAGCGAGAACGGGTACAGGAAAAACAGCGGCTTTCGCGATTCCGGTTCTTGAGCAGTTGGATTTGAGCGTTGCCAAAGCAAAACCGCAAGCGTTGATTCTTACGCCAACGCGTGAGCTTGCAGTCCAAGTCGAAAATGAATTCAAACGATTGTCCGACCGCGAACACGTCAGTTGTGTTTGTCTTTATGGTGGACGACCGATCAAAGGCCAGATCAATCAGCTTCAACGTGGAGCCCACGTTGTGGTCGGTACGCCAGGGCGCGTGATTGATCACTTGAATCGTGGAACCTTGAATATTGATCAACTTTGGTTCGTCGTGTTGGATGAAGCCGACCGAATGCTCGACATCGGTTTCCGACCAGACATTGAAAAGATTTTGCGACGTTGCCCCAAAGAGCGACAGACACTTTTGCTCAGTGCGACGTTGCCAGATCCGATTCGTCGATTGGCCAAGCGTTATATGTATCGCCCTAAGGTGATTAACTTTTCCAAAGATAGTGTTTCCGCCAAAACGATCGAGCAGTTTATGCTGACGGTTCCTGGCGAAATGAAGTACGAGATTTTGGTCAAGCTGCTTCAACGTGAAGAGCCGGAGCAGGCAATCATTTTCTGTCGAACGAAGCTTGGAACTGAACGGCTTTATCGAAAGCTCTTCAAGTCAGGACTTTTCGATGGCGTTGGTACTTTGCATGGTGATATGAACCAGTCGGCGCGAGATCGGATGATGCGAAACTTTCGCAGCGGCGATGTTCGGTATCTAGTTGCGACTGATGTTGTGGGTCGTGGAATCGACATCACCAACGTCTCCCACATTATTAACTTCGACATCCCAGAACTCAGTGACGATTACGTTCATCGTGTCGGACGCACCGGGCGAATGGGAAAGCAAGGCGTGGCGTTCTCTTTTGTGACGCCAGAGCAGGGGAGTGAACTGACTAAGATCGAGCAGTTGATTAACTTGCAGCTTCAAGCGGATCCGTTGCAAGAAGAGATCGACGAAAATCGTCCAATGCTTCCGGCCGCGAAACCTAAAAAACGATACCGCCGCGCGTTGTAGTCGCGAGTTGCAAAGAGTAGTGTAGAACAGTTGTCCTCAACTGTTCCTGATAACCGCTTCGACTCAAGCTCTTGTGCAGATATCGAATCGTTTATTGGCTACCAATGAACCGCAGGTGGCCGCTAATCTGCCTATCGCGGGTTGCTGACCTCAACCTGAATTCAAATAGCTGCGCAAGATTAATGATTAATTAGCGCGGGTTAGAGTTCCAAAAAACGTGTTCAGAACCTGCGTAAGTTAGCAATAAGCCAGTGTTTTTGTCTTTATCGAGCTGCGAAACAGTTGGGACAACTGTTCTACAATCGCTTCGCGGACACATGTTTTTTCCTTGACATCACAATTCGAAATCAATACGATAAAACCAAATCTAAAAAACCAAAGTTCAATTTGGCGAGGATCCATCAATGGCCCGGCCCAAAGCTCAGCAGCTGACCGAACGTGAACTGGAGATTATGCAAGTCTTCTGGGATCACGGTGAATTGACCGTTGCCGACGTCCGCGAGAAGCTCGAATCGGGCGGTCGCGAGTTGGCTTATACGACGGTCGCCACATTGGTAAAGATTTTGTTGGACAAAACGTTTGTTAAGCAGTTGAACGACGCCCGACCATTTATTTACAAGTCTGTACGCTCTTACGAAGACGTCTCAAAGAACATTTTGAGCGACATGATCAAGCGAGTTTTTGGTGGCTCGCGCGAAGAGTTGCTTGTGCGATTGATGGACCAAAAGAAGCTCAACAAACGAGAGCGAGAATTGCTTGAGTCTGTCTTGCGTGAACAAAAAGGGGAGTCAAAGAAATGAACTTTGTCGAGAATTTTTTGCTGCTCGCTGGGATTCAAGCCATTCTGTTTTCGATCATGCTTTGCGTTGTTGTGGTCTTTGCGAAGAAGGTTTTGCGGATCTCTGTGCATGGCATGATCATGAGTGGGTTGGTCGTCTTGATCATGTTGTGGTTTGCCGCGTTGGCCCCTGTCCCAAGCTTGACGGCTTTTCTTTTTCAGTCGTCTGCCGCTTCAGAGAGTGTCGATGCGAATGATTCTGTTGTCGATAGTCAAGTAAACGATCCGAGCGCGACTCCCAGGCCAAGGGATGAACAATCAGCTTCCAACACAGAGAACATCGGAAAAGCGAACGTCGGAAAAGCGAACGTCGGAAATGGGGATGGCGTGGAGAATGACGCAGTCGCAGCAGCGTCTGGAATTAACCTTGGCGATAGATTTCAGTCTTTTCTCAATCAGATGAGTGATCGGTCGAACAGCACGATAGCAACTCAACCTATTGAGTCGACCCGCGCATTCGATTTTTCATCATGGAAATTCTGGTGTTCTATTATTGTCGCAATTGGAATTCTGTTTGGTGCCGTAAGGTTGATACTCGCACTGATCTCGATTCGGCGGTTGCGAAATTCCGGAACACCAGTTTTCGAATCGCGATTGAACGAAGTCTTGGATGTCGTTTGTGCAAAACTCGAGAATCCTCAACCCATTTCAGTCCGCACCACCAATGAAACCAGCGCCGCGTTTACCGTCGGTTGGCTCAAGCCATTGATTCTTGTATCTGAAGATTGGGAATCGTGGAGCGAAAAACAGCTTGAGGTCACGATAGCACATGAAGTGGCCCATATTTCCAATGGCGACTTTTTTCAACGATTGATTGCACAAGCTTCGACGGCCCTTCATTTTTACAATCCGCTCGTTCACTTGCTGTGCTCGCAACTCAAGCTTGAGCAGGAGCTTTCTGCGGACGACCAAGCCGCAAAAATTGCTGGTGGGCGACAGAGCTATCTCGAAGTCCTCGCCTCGATGGCGTTAAAGAATGATTATCCCCAAAGCCGACTTTCACCGATGTTTTTGCCGACCCGCAAAACTTTTTTTCGGAGAATAGAGATGTTACGAAAGACGAAAACAAACCGAGTAACCCACGTAGGTTCGAGACTGGCCAAGGCCTTCGTGTTTAGTTTGATCTTGGCGATTGGTATCTGCGCAGCGGGCTTGCGTCCTGCGGTGAAAACTACGAATGCCGACGAGCCAAAGGAGCTTGCTGACTCTTCGATTCCTGCAACCGTTGAACCAGGAATTCGAAAGCCAGCAATCCAGGAAGCAGCCAGCCTTGGCTACGTTGACGGAAATTCAAGCTTGATTGTGGTGATCCGACCTTATCTGATTCTGAATGATCCCATGGTGAAAGGCGTGGTAAAGCAGGTCGAGCAATCGACCGACGAATCAGTGAATTTTGATTTGCTGGAAGAATTGATTGGACTGAAGAGTTCGCAAATCGATCAACTGGTTTTTGCTGTCGACGATCCCGAAGATGCAGGTGGTACTTTGACGATGGTGGTCCGCACTATCGAGGATGGCTGGTGGTCAGGTGCCCAGTCGGAAGAACTGTTGATTGAGAAGTTGCGTCTCGAAAAGGGACCTGCTTATCGCGGTGCAGATATTTTTCGGGGCGAAGACAAAACCAGAACCTTTGCCCACGAGACTCTTTTTTGGCATTCTCCAGACTCTAAAACGCTGATTTGTTCCAGTCATTTGTCGGCGATCAAGATGAGTA
>CAYMFZ010000223.1:5891-8545 GCA_964389585.1 uncultured Pirellulaceae bacterium
GATCAAGTTGGTATGAAGCATGGTGCGAATCACATTCTAAGGATGTGTTCTCGGTTTATGCCGGAACGACAATGATTGAAACTCTGGGGGCGGAAGCATCACAAATGGCCCGTGACAATCCGCTTGTCGGTTCGTTCTCGCCATTGTGGGAAGAGACTGACTTTGCTTTTGGTGGAGTGAATCTATCTGGCGAGACCTCACTTAAAGTGGCAATCAGTTGAGGAAGTGAGAGCGGGGCTGAGCAAGTCGGAGACACGCTTCAAGGGCTCATTCCATTGGCAAAAAACACTTTACGAATGATACAGTCTCAGATACCCAACAAGGAAGCCGCAAAACACGCGATCTCGATTCCAATGCAGGTTCTTGGTTCCACGAACATCGAAAGGTCAGTCAATACGGTTTCGCTTTCAACAAAATTAGAAGGTGACCCAAGCGAGTTGTTGGCAATGGCGATGCCAGCCGTACTTGATGTGAGAGCAAAAGCTCGTGATGTGGAGTCGATGAATAATATTCGTCAGCTTGCTTTAGCAATGCTTAACTTCGAAAGTGCCTATCAACGTTTTCCGTCTGCAGTCTTAGTTAGCCCCGCTGGAAAAAAGTACAGTTGGCGAATCGCGATTCTGCCATTTGTCGGTCACAACGACATCTACGACGCGTATCGTATGGATGAAGAATGGAATAGCGAGCACAACGCAAAAGTCACGGCGAGCGTTCCACCCGTGTTTCGCCACCCAAATTCAAAGTCAAAAACGAATACAAGCTATTTTGCTGTGGTCGGAAACGAGACCATGTTCCCTCCTGGAGGAAATGGTATGTCGTTTGGTCAAGTTACCGACGGGTCTCCCAACACAATCTTGCTTGTCGAGGCCAAGAAAGATATTCACTGGGCGGAGCCACGGGATCTCGCCTTTGATCCTGGTATGCAAAGGGAATTGGGAGGGTACAGCGATGGCGAGTTCGTTGCCGTGTTGACTGATGGTTCATGCCATCGGCTTTCAAACAACTTAGGCAATCGAATTTTCAAAGCGATGGTTACCAGAGCAGGTGGTGAAATTTTCGATTCTTCGGACTTCCAGTTGGCAAAGTAACAAGTCGGCCCTTGGGTCGTGAAAGATCGTTTCCGGGTCGGCAGCGGTCTTTCTTTTTTGCGCTGATATCGTCCGTCAACTGAATGAGCGTATCTGAATCTTAACGCAGAGCACGCGAAGTTCGCTGAGAAGAAAACTTCGGGAAGAGCGTGTCCCTAAGCATGTGAGCCGTTGGCGCTAGCCTCGGGCCAGCGTAACGAGTGCTGTGTTTTGCTCGTTGTCTCGCCCGAGGCTAGCGCCTTCGGCTCACTATCAAGAGTCTTCTCGACTCTGGTGTATGCTGTAGCCTTCATCAAATTCCTTCGCGCGTCTCAGCGCACATTGCGTCCTCTGCGTTTAGCTCTTGATCGCTATCTTGATCTCAACCGCGTGGGATTCTTGTAGAATGATAACCAGTACCAACGCATTCTCAAGCTTATTTAATGGCGAATCCACTTCTAAAAAACCTGTTCAATGATTCGGTCGCTCTTAGATCGTTGGCTGATTTGGGAGTGTCGGATCCGAATCGTGCGTTGTCGAATCTGAGAAGAATCGCCAGTGTAGATATGCCTGTTGGCATTCTCGAATCGGTGTTTTCAAGCATTGAAAAAGTTTCGCCGAACCTCAGCGATTCAGGTCGAGCGATCAACAATTTGGAGCGGTTAGTTGGGGCTTCTCCGAGTGTCGAATCAGACGGCCTGCGCAATAGTAAATCAATCGAAGCGTTGATGAATCTATTATCAACGAGCCAATTCTTCAGCGATGTTCTTGTTCGCAGCGTTGCGGATCTTTCACAGTCTTGGTCCTCGGCATGGGAAGATTTGTGGAGTTCTCAAGGGAAGTTCGTTGGTCAGGCCGAATTGATCGATGGGCTGACGAGCAAATTGGAACAAGCTAAGTCCGTTGCCCAGGCAATGAAAACGATTCGGCAGTTCAAGCATCTACAGTTTTTGCGAATTGGTGTTTGCGATCTGGTAAGTGGCCAGCGCGTGGAGCAAATCACATCGCAGATATCATTCGTCGCCAACGCGATTGTGGAGGCATCATACCGTTGGGCGCGTCGCGATCTCGTTAATAAGCATGGCGAGCCAACAACTTCGAGTGGTCTGGCTTGTCGTTTTGTGGTTCTCGCAATGGGAAAGCTGGGCGGGAGAGAGCTTAACTATTCCAGTGACATTGATTTGGTGATGCTTTTTGACGAAGCAGGTGCAACGAACGCTGACGCCGAACAACCGCGGATTTCAAATCTAGAGTTTTTCTAGCGACTTTGTCGCTTGCTTGTCAAATTGATTGGCGAGAACACGGAAGAAGGAGCCGCATGCCGAGTCGATCTTCGGCTCCGGCCCAACGGATCCAGCGGTAAGATCTGCAATTCTTACGACAGCATGATTCGTTATTACGATCTCCAGGGTCGAACTTGGGAACGGCAAGCGTTGATCAAGGCATCGCCGGTCGCTGGAAATTTGGAGCTGGGAGAGAGGTTGCTGGATGAACTTTCGAGTTGGATCTACCGGCGAAATTTTAGTCGCGCCGACATCGGAGGTGTGAAGGCGCTTAAGCGAAAAATCGAACGCAGAGCGCTAAAGC
>CAYMFZ010000224.1:0-8536 GCA_964389585.1 uncultured Pirellulaceae bacterium
TGAATTCAAGTTCAGCTACGCGCGGTCTCCCGGTCCAGGCGGACAGAACGTCAACAAGGTCAATTCAAAAGTCATTTTGAAATGGTCACTTAAAAAAACAAAAGCCCTTCCCGAATCCGTAAAGGCAAGATTTCAGTCTAAATATTCGAATCGCATTTCTCGAGATGGTGAGTTGGTTATTTCGAGCCACCGGTTTCGAGACCAGGGTCGCAACGTGGCCGATGTTCTCAACAAATTGCGAGAATTAATTCTTGCGGTTGCGGTAGAGCCTAAAAAGCGTAAAAAACGAAAGGTCTCATTGGGCGCAAAGCGGCGTCGGCTTGAAAACAAGAAACGCCAATCAGCAACCAAGAAATCTCGTGGCCCCGTCCGGCGCGACGACCATTAACGAACATGTCGGCAGAACCTGCGGGTCATGCAAGTTGTCCGATTCCGCATATTCAAGTTCTGGCGATTATCAAGCCGGGAAATCCCAACCCAAGTCCGATTGAACGGTTCAACTAAACTTTTATGCCTTGCGCCAGTGATATAGTTAATAAGTAACTGTTGGTGCCATGGAGATGATAATCATGGAACGAAAACAAGATATAGACGAAATTCTCAAGCAGTGGCCCTTTGACCCTCAATCCGTCAACGTGCGAATGCTTGACTCAGCCAAACGGCGCGTGCTTCAAATGCGCGTCGACATGGGCATTCTGCAACTTGAAACCGATGGTCGCCCAGATGGCAACCGCTTTCAAGGCGCGACGACCTATTTCGAGTTCCTTCAGCGAAAATCGAATCAAACCGAAGATCAATTTGAACTCGACGAAGACAATTGCGTCGAAATTGACCGCGAGTTTGTCCAGTTTTATCACCGTCGCGTGTGTTGGTTGCAGCTAAAGGAATTTACTCTGGCCGTCCGTGATGCCGATCACACGCTGGGGCTGATGGATTTTTGCAAAGAACATTCTCCCGACGAACAGTGGACAATTTCGCACGAGCAGTATCGCCCTTTTGTCCTTTATCATCGAACGCAAGCTGCCGCTTTGGCGCATATCAATGGTGAAGACGAAGATGAGGAACTTGAAGATCCGCTCATGGCCGAACTAGCCATCGAAGAAGTCAACGTTGGGCTGGAAAAACTTCGAGGACTGTTCGTTGAGTACGACGCTGAAGAACAATTTGATGAAGACGAACTTGTTCAACGATTGACGGAGTTCCGAGAAGGGCTTCGCGAAAAATATTCCGTCGGCTTGACCCTGAACGAACGCCTAGAAAAGGCGGTCGAAGACGAAGACTATGAGATGGCCGCGAAATTACGCGACGAGCTTTCTAAACGATAACGAATTCGATTGGGCTGCTTTTCAGTCGAGCTAGCTCAATGACTTTTCCATTTGTTGGACTGTCAAATTTGCGGTCAACTTGATCGCAACTGTTACAAAATGTGAAAAGAATTCAAACTGCGACACTTTCGGCAGCTTGCGAATCAGTGATAGCACTTCATGCTTCACTGTCTAAATATCAGGAATTGTGCACACTTTAAGCTAATTCCGGTTTCTCAACCATTTTCTGGCATGTTTCCTGCATAAGTACCGTCTATCTGACAACGGGTTTGTCATTTATTCAGGAACAGTTCGCAAAGGAATGGAAACATGCTTGTACTATCAAGGAAGCAAAATCAAGAAATCATCATCGGTGACAACATCAAGATCACCATCCTCAAAACAAAGGGCAACACCGTCCGAATTGGTATCGAGGCTCCGCGCGACGTAAGCGTTCGACGTGGCGAGCTACCAAAAAAGAGTGACGCCCCGATAGCATCGATCGACGAATCTGAAGAGTGCGATGATTCGGGCTACACCGTTGTGTTTTCAAATTCAAACGAAACCAGCTCAGCAACTGCGGATGTCATTCCGTTTGAAAGAGAATCAAAAAGCGGACCTCGCTCAGAATCAAAAACTGACTCGGTCCAATTTCACGGTCAGATTCCTCAATCCTTCCAACACAATCGATTGAAAGAAATCGTCGGTCGATTGACAGCGAGTCCAGCCAAGACAGATCCCTCCAACGTCTAAGGTATTGAGCTTGGCAATTCGCGAACCTGAACGGAATTTCCGCAGCATGGATGCTGCCGCGACTGCCCAAAATTCTATCCATCATTTTGGAAAAAATTGGCGATTCATCGAACCTGATGGACTGGAGCTTCTCTGGACATTGGTATCAAACTCGCCTCAGAATTTGCCTCTTTAGCCACTGGCAGTTCAGGGATTTCTCTCAGCCGGACACGGTTATTCTCAGAAAGATGTTCAAGCAGAATCCTGCGAACTTCGAATATGCTTCCCGGGTGCTGATGAACTTCTGAGTGTTCTGCCTCAACAAAGATCTGTGATTCCGCTGAATCGTTCATCGCGCTTTCAATTGAAACGATTCCATCGCTCGCAAGCTTTTTCGATTCGCTAGAAGTCTTTAAAAACGACTTGCGAGACAAGCGACCCACGATATTGTGCGTCTTCACGGCTTTTGTTCTTTCGGCGTTTGAAAGCGCCTCGAATAACGGATTGGTTGGTGCTAAAGAACCAATACTCGTCGTCGCCGTAAGGAACGAACCATCTTTGAGCAGGGTTCCATTCTCCTTGACAACACTTTCGAAATCATCAGTAACCACTGTTGGAAGTGTAAACAGTTTTCTACTCAACCATTGAGTCGCTGGATTTGCAAAATCACTTCCCCGCGACGGCGTTGCAAGCGTAATCACTCGGTCGATCGCCGGATTCTGTTTGAAGTAAAAAGTGTCTTTAAGTAGCTCGATCGTTTTTTGATCGCCCTTTAATTCGCTGATTGGATTGTCACTAATCACTCGCCAAAAAAGGTCACCACTGTCGACGGTTTGCATTTTCGAAAGCAAACCGCCCATGCTGTGACCGACGAACACCATCTTATCCAACGGTTTGAAATCTCCACCCGGGTCGACTTCTCGTCGAATTTTTGCCAGGTCAGCCCGCATCTGTTGAGCAGAAATCCAAAACGGTTGGCCTGTTGGATATGAGTAGAACCAGAACTGACAGTTTTCGTGAATATCACGATTGGCCCGCAAGTCGTTGAACATGTGAACCCAAGTCACTGGGCTCGACCAAAGTCCATGAACCATCACGACCGGAATTTTTGTTGGATCAAACGGCTCAAGCATGAACAGCCCGTATGTCTCAGGGGCAAACTCCGCGTTCAATAGCGAAGCCGTTGCAAGTACGCCTTTGTTGACGTAGGGATCACGCAACCCGTAAGCCAGTGGAGTCGTGATATCGCTCTCGAGAGGGACCATTTTCGATTCTGTCTGAACAACCGTTTGCTCAAGTGGGTCGTATAGCTTCAAGACGGCACGCTGAATTTTTGGCGTCTCGTCTTCGGTAGTCGTGTCGGCTGACGAAGGCTTTACCAAATGCATAAACGCCGTCATCGGAATTGTAATTTCAGGCGGGTAATACTTTTCAAAATCTGAATGTAGCTCTTGTTGAGGACGCACCGCGATAAGTGGAACTCCCAAACCGTAAGTGTGGTAATGATTGACCAATCCGTCAGCCTGGTAATCGTTGACGAGCTCAAATCTCTCAAAAGTCTGATCACTCCATCGACCATCTATCTGAATTTCGAATTCGATTCCTTGCTTGCCTTGCCCAACTGCAATCGTTTGACCTGCATTTGCTCCTTCATCAAAGACCTTGCGAAGCAAGCCCTCGAGCGAACGGTTATAGACATCGCAGATGTTGCGAAATTGCGGATCATAAGCGTTGCGAGCAATGTTTAATTTTGAGTCAAACAGAAACTGATAGGAGTGAACGACGGCTGTTGCGTATAGCCGTGTCGCCCGCTGCGAATCACCAGTCTTCTCTGACCAAGTCGCTTGGATTTCAGCAATCTCCGCCAGCGCGTGAACCTCTTCCATGGTCGGTCGCGATTGAGCAAGCTGCCGAAACCACTCAACGACCGCGTCAGGATTCGCGTTGTACTGGGTTTCGAGATTGTACTTCCGTAGTAACAGCTCAGTACGCTCAGAAGGTCGAGGCACCGACTCCACCAGCCGCGAGTAGAAAGTGCTTCCCTTTGGAGAAACCTCTTTGACTTGGACGAACCCTGGACTCGCAAATGTCGTTGCCCGAATGATTCGGTCGCCCATTGTTCGGCAGCCTGCTTGAGTCGCACAGACAATTGAGGCAACAACAAGCATCAGTAGGGTTGACGAAATTCGTCGATGCGCAGCGCTTGATTCCTTTTTCGAATCACACTGTTTTTGACGAAAAAATCGCATGCGCAAAGCAATTTCCAACAACCATTTTTTGCATCTTATTCGCGAGCATCGCGCGTCAATCAGCGCGCACTTTCCTGCGAGAATAGATTGATGGGAAGAAGTACTTAATTGATCGCTAAACGTCCACGCCATTAGTGCTAGCTGCAATTTGTAGCCTCATCAAGAATGCAGGTTTCACCGACGATTCGTTGAAACTTCAGACCGGCACCGTTCCAATTCTTTACAGGCCTCGAGCTGAGATTGGACGTCAATCAGGCAACTTTTTCGATGAAAACCTCGACCATGTGATGCGAAAGAATCGTGGTTGGTGGCAGCCTAAAGAAAATGGATTAAAACGGTGAGCAGTTCCAACTATCTCAATCACCCAAATTCTTGAGTCTTAATATGAAACGAATCCTTGCACTTTCAATGGCCGTCATCGTCGCATTTGGTTTTTACGCAACTGCCCAAGAAGCTGAAAAACAGGAAAGCGAATTCGCCAACCTGACGATCGATCTCGGCTGCGTCGTCAGCGACATCGATGCTTCGGTAAAGTTCTACACCGAGGCACTTGGATTTACCGAAGCTGGTAGTTTTGAAGTGTCGCCAGAATTTGCAAAAGAGTCAGGCCTTACCGACAGTAAGAAACTGAATGTAAAAATCATGAAGCTGGGTGAGGGAGCGGGCGCGACAGGAATGAAGCTAATGCAAGTCGAAGGCAACAGCGCCAAACCGAATAACGAGTACATCAATTCGACGCTTGGGTTTAGCTATTTGACAATCGTCGTAAAAAGCACTGACGCCGCGCTTGCTCGGCTGGAAAAAGCTGGCGTCAAACCGATCGCCAACGGACCGGTTACTTTGCCTGAGAACATCAATCCGGATTTGGCGCTCACAATCGTCCGTGATCCGGATGGCAACTTGATCGAGCTGATTGGTCCCAACCCAACGAAGTAGTTTCGTTTGAAAATGAATTGGCCAACGTGCTCTATGTGCTGCGATGCGTTGGCTCAGGCTTACCGGGTCGGAAACTTTGCATGTTTCCGACCGTGAGCTTGATCTTGAGTTGTTGCGAAAGATTAGTCGTGACCTTGTGAACGATTGATTCCAAAATCTCAGGGCTCGCCGCCACGCGTGCGTTGACCAAAAGATCAGCAGCCTGCGTTTTGATTTCACTAGCCAGACTAAGTTCGCTTTCGACAGCCGATCCGACCAAATTAGCGACCGCCGCGTCCGTCATCGTCTGGCCGAGCACTTTGAGATGGGCGACTTCGCAATTTTGAGATACCAGCTCAGCACCAATACCTTCAACCAATTTCAAAACCAAGTCATCAAGTTCGAAACGTGATTCTGACTCGGCTTTGGTTTGACAATTCAGCCACCCCAATTCGGCTTCGCCCTCCGCATAGGTCACGTAGTCCATCTCCATCATCCGATCTCGCTTCGTCGCTTCCGCGTTGGCGGCTTCGACCAGTCGATCGAAGTTGGTTCCTTCGCGAGCACTGATTCCAAACGCTGGAACATCGAATCGTTTCTCAATAAGGCCCAAAAGCAGTTCTTGATCATCATCGGAGAGTCGGTCAATTTTATTGACTGCGATCGCATCGGCTTCTTCAAGTTGTTTGAGGAAAATGTATTCGGCTTTGGGTGAGAATCCTTTTCCCTTTTCTTCGGCAAGGATTTTCTTGCCGTGTACTGGCTTCAACAAAACGACGAGAGGTCCCAATTCGAAACGATCTCCAAACAGCTCCCGCATTGGCTGGATGACCGTTGCGACAAGATCCGTACAACTGCCAACGGGTTCTGCGATCACAATGTCGGGGGTTTTCTCATCCGACAAGGACCCCACCGTGTCGATGAGATCGTCAAACTTGCAACAGAAACACGCCCCAGGGACTTCGCCGACCTGAAAACCTTGAGCCCGCAAAGTATGCGTGTCAACCAAATCGTAGGCTTGATCGTTCGTAACCAGAGCGACGTTTAGACCTTGGGCAACATAGTGACTGGCAAGTCGACCGATTGTTGTGGTCTTACCCGCGCCGAGGAAACCGCCGATCATCAAAAAGCGAATGGGCTTCATTCAATTGTCCATCGTGTCGAGAATTGTAAAACGTGATTATACTCGATGTCGTTTCGAACTGGGTTCGATGACTTACCAATTGAACTTTTACCACAAGTGAGTTCTCGTTGACAAAGCAAACTCTGGCTATTGATGGTGGAACGCCGGTGATTGCGAACTCGGATTTTCCGTGGCCCGTCATGACTGATGCGATTCGGTCGGCAGTAATCTCGGCACTTGATGATGGTTCGTGGGGAAAATACGAAAGCCAGTGGACTGAACGTTTTTCAAAACGATTTGGCGAATTGCTCGGCGTTGACGAAGTCATGCTTTGTTCTAGTGGAACGATCGCCGTTGAGTTGGCACTTCGTGGAATTGGTGTTGGACCAGAAGACGAAGTCATCCTCGCGGGCTACGATTTTCCCGGCAACTTTCGAGCCATCGAAGCGATTGGTGCGACTCCAGTGCTTGTCGACGTCGTTCAAAACGGATGGGTTCTTGATTCAAGCCAAATCGAGATAGCGGTTTCAGAAAAAACGGCCGCCGTAATCGTTTCGCATTTGCATGGCCAAGTCGCGCCGATCGACGCAATCAAATCTGTCATCGAAGCGAAAAACCGCGACCGCGCAGCCGATCGTCAAATTCAAATCGTGGAAGACGCTTGCCAAGTTCCTGGTGGCAAGCTGAACGGAAAACCACTTGGTTCACTCGGCGATGTCTCTTCATTCAGCTTTGGTGGAAGCAAACTGCTATCCGCGGGAAGAGGCGGAGCCATTGCATCCAACGATCCTGGAATCATTCAGCGAGCGAGAATCTTCTGCCAACGCGGCAACGAAGCCTTTCCGCTTTCGCAACTTCAGGCCGCAACATTGTCGCCACAATTAGATACGCTTTCCGATTTCACGAACCAACGAAACGAAAGTGTTCAGCATTTAGTACGGGCAACACAAAAACTCGACGGGCTAGTTGGGCTTGAGCAAATCGCCAACGAAGTCACACCGGCGTTCTACAAACTGCCTTGGTTGCTGAAGGACCAAACGTCAACTTGGTCGCGAGTCGATTTCATTGCGGCTATCAGTGCAGAAGGCGTCCCGATTGGCGAGGGTTTCCGTGGATTCTTGCGGCGTTCTCCTCGACGATGTAGAAAAGTTGGCACACTAGCGAATAGTGAAATCGCCTCCAAACAAACCGTTTTGCTACACCATCCTGTCTTATTGCAAGACAAAACGACTCTCGATCTGATTGCAACGGCTTTCGAAAAAGTCGTTACAAACGCTCGATAGGAAAGAGAACAAACCAAATGGCAGAATCAAATTCGAGTGGCGAGACCTTGCCACTCAACTCACGACGCAACGATTTCTTGGCGATCTGTTTTGCGATGGTCTTTCCAACTTTAATCACGTTGGTCTATTTCCAATGGTTGAAGGACGCCGAATCGTCGTTTCAACAAATTGCATTTGGCATCGGCAAGGTGATCCAATTCGGATTTCCTGTCTTATGGATTTGGCTTTTTTATCGACATCGTTTGAAGCGATCGAAGAACACAGACGAACAAAATAATCACTCGTCAATTAATGACTTGTTGATCGCCGCCGGCTTCGGTTTGATTGTCTCAGTCGCAATGTTCGCGATCTACTTCTTCGTATTGGCAGATTCGGAAATCGCAAACAACCTCGTTGTCATGGTCAAAGAAAAAGTCTCAGGCATGGGCGTCAATTCAATAGCGAAATACGCCGCGCTCGGTATTTTCTACGCACTCTGCCATTCTTTCATGGAAGAGTACTACTGGCGTTGGTTTGTATTCGACATGTTGGAAAAATTCGTTTCAACGCCAGTCGCCAACGTCATTTCGAGCCTCGGCTTCATGGCTCACCATGTAATTTTGCTGGGCTTCTTCTTTAACTGGCAATGGCTGACCTATCCATTGTCGCTTTGCATCGCAGTCGGCGGAATGTTCTGGGCTTGGCAGTACAAAAAAACAGGTTCGTTACTTGCGCCCTGGATTAGCCACATGATTGTGGACGCAGGAATCTTCTCACTCGGCTACTTTTTGGTCAAAGAAATCTTCGGTTAAGAAGAAATCTTTGGTTAAGTTTCATCGCGAATGACTTTGAAGCGTGCTGCCACAATAAGAGAAAGGGAAGAACACCAAGAGCCCTTCCCATAATAGACATACCTTCGTTTTAGTGAGCCGAAGGCGCTAGCCTCGGGCC
>CAYMFZ010000225.1:0-1506 GCA_964389585.1 uncultured Pirellulaceae bacterium
CTGTCCCAACTGGTGCCATTAGCAAGCTCGATTGCCTCCGGCTTGCGTGGAGCAGGAGCAGATTTCAAGCTGACATGGCTTTCCTGGATACAGAAAACACCACCGCCACCTTGGCCACCACCACCTTGACCGCCACCACCAAATCCACCGCCGCCTTGGCCGCCACCAAATCCACCACCGCCTTGACCGCCACCTAATCCACCACCACCAAGGCTTTGACGTGGAGCGACAAGGTCGCCAACGTTGTAGACGTTTGTGACAAACCATTGGACATCACTAGCGTCATCCAATGAGATGATCTTGAGAACTTCGTCCTTCACAACATAAGTTGCGTTGTACTTCTCAAGCATGATTCGCAAAGCGTTCTTGAGGCGAATGCCATTCAAGTTTTCTGTGATCGGCTCATCTTCACCTAGAGAGTCATCAGAAGCTGAAGTTGTAAGCACGATGTTGATACCGTATTCTTCTTCAAGTTCCAATTCGATCTCATTCCATGGTCGATCATCAAACTCGAAGTTAGCCGTTTTTTCCAAAGCTCGAAGAATTTTCTCTTCATTGTCGCTTCCAGAAAGTCGGATGTTCTCATACTTCTTACGAGCAAGACGCTTGGCACGCCATTCTTCGCCGTCCGGGAAAATCATCAAAGGATTGCCTGGAAATGGAATCGTGGCTTTTTCGATTTCGTACATCGCAGCCTGGAAGTTGACTTCCTTCTGACGACGAAGTTCCGTTGCCAATCTGTAGTTTCGAGCAAAGTGTGCAGTCTCGCGAGCGACGACAACTGCAGGATCATCTTCAGCAATCGCAATGGCAGTTTCAGTCACTTCGACCGCACCAGCCATGTCGCCTTCACGCATTAGCGTGTTGAAACGGTTGATCAAGCCAGCAACTTCTTCCTGGTGGCGAGTGACTCGCTCACGTTCAATTCCCAATTCAGAAGCAATCGCCTGATTGATGTCAGCCAACGCGCGGCTGTCATCAAACTCGAGTTTCTGTTGACGAGCCGAAAGCAAGCTTGACTCGATTGAGTAACGAAGTTTAGAACGTGTGGCCGGATAAAGATCTGGACTTTGGTCCACGACTTCCAAAAGGTTTTTGAGGCCTTCGATCGCGATGTCTGGATTAGATCGCAACATCTCGCGAGCTTTTACCGATTCGGCTTGAACTTGCTGAGTGATTTTCTGATTGATAACTTCAATTCGCTCTTCCTCAGACAGCAACATCTCTTGAGAAGGTGCTTTGACACTATCAAGCAAACGACTGACTTCGTCTTGATCGTTGATCATGGTCAGTCCGCCACCGATGTTATCTGGAGATTCGACTTCCATTGGAAGATCAATGATTTGTCCAGCTTGCTCTTGGCCTGGCTCAACAGGAAGCGAGTCAATTGACGTGTCTTCCATTGGTGTGTCAGCGTTTAGCTCACCAGGTTGAACGATTGGTGTTTCTGGCTGAGCGACTGGTTCTTGAATTGGCTGGTCACCAAATGGATCCGTGTTGGCCGGA
>CAYMFZ010000225.1:1516-4084 GCA_964389585.1 uncultured Pirellulaceae bacterium
CTGCGGGTGTGGGATCGTCAAATGGATCTTGAACTTTATAAGTCGAAGCCATCGCAAGAAAATCAGCTTGAGTGTTTGCAGGATCAGCACTTAAGTTGACTGCTGCATCGGCCAGCTTTTTAGCTGCGTCCGAGTTGCCAGCGGCCAAAGCATCGTTGCCCAGGTCGTTCAAACGATAGGCTTCTGCTGTGCGGGCTCGGGCAAATTCACGAAGACCAACCGAACCAAGCGTTGGCAGAGTCAGGCCTTTGTCTTTGCGAGCGTCCTTGATCATCCCAGGCAAGAACGCAAATTCTGCGTCGTTTGCATCTGGTGTGATTGACCAGTTAAATTCACGGCTTTCGCCATCAAGCATTCCAACAACCTTCAACTCAACGGCTTCTCGGTCAGCGATGCTTCCCAAGATGATTGTGTCGCGGTCTGTTCGAAGTGGTGGGAATTGGTGAGGAAAGATCTCAACAACTGATTCATCAAGTGAACCGTCCGTTGGCCATAGAACCGAACCGTGAATGGTGTTAACCAATCCGGTTGCACTTTGGCGAACTGAGTCGTCTGCGTCAGTGTCAACGAACAAGTTGCCACCTGTGTTGTTGGCTAGTGCAGCCATCAATTCAATGTTGCGATCAGGACCAATTGCGAAACTGGATACTGAAATGTGATTTTCTGTCAAACCCGCAACAAGCTGGCCGAAGACTTCCTTGTGCAGGATGCTTCCGCGGCTAACACCGTCACCGATGTAAACAACGTTCTTGTTACGTGTTGATGTTTTCGGGAAAACCTTAGACGCGGTGACCAACATGGCTTCCATGTCAGTCGATCCAAGTGAAACACGTTGGGTCAAGTTGTCGATTGCGACTTGAACTTCATCCGATCCAGGAGCAACGAAGCCCTTGGTCATTGGGATGGGATCAAGGTCAACGGCAACGACTTGAATACGGTCGTCAGCACTTAGGTTTTTCACCATGTGCTTCAGGGCCGAGATCGAATCCCGTTTGAAGGCGCCGGCTTGGCTGGCTGAGGTGTCAATGAAGACGACAACATCGCTTCCCCGTTGACTGTCAACAGCCACGTTGGGAGTGATGCTTAACGCGAAATGCGTCTCGCCTGCATTTTCAAACGTCGCCATTCTTGGCTCATCGGTTTCGGATTCGAAAATCCCTGAACCGTCAGCGTATGAACTATTGGCACAAACAGCTTGCATGCCGATGGCCAGCAAAGCGACAAACATTCCTCTAAGCGCGACTTTGGTCGTGCATTTGGACATAACGAACTCCAACACCGAAAGATTCTCGAAAAGATGTGTGTTCCGGAACCGCACACCCTTATGTTGCCCTGTCATGGTTACTATGGTCACAAAGACCTCCGTCACTATTCTATTTTGGCGTCTTGAAATACGCCACAAAAAATCGCCGAATTTACCCCAATTACGAGATCGGCCTATTCGTAAAAATCGGAATACGTGGAACGAAGTTGATCTGTCTAGGCAGAACAAAAGATTCCGAATATCTCAATCTCACTCAAACACTTGGTTCAATGAATAGCAAATGAAGGGCCAATGGCTCAAAACCTGCTGATTCACGAGAAAAAGAGTGCAAAAAAGCGAGTGGACCGTAAAACCGCTAATCCAAACGCGTTTATTGAGCAGATTTAATAC
Organism: uncultured Pirellulaceae bacterium; assembly: GCA_964389585.1. GTDB lineage: Bacteria > Planctomycetota > Planctomycetia > Pirellulales > Pirellulaceae > Mariniblastus. Next base: position 3,171 of record CAYMFZ010000225.1, read on the forward strand.
ACCCAAATCGGCCTGATTCGATCAAACCTGCTCCATTTTGAGATATCGGAGTGGTTGTCCGATCAAAGGCAGCTAAAACCGCTTCATCTGTCAGCTTTCAGATTTACGCGGTGGCAAAAGTGTATCGCCCGAATCGTGAGGCTTAGCGAATGTTTGCACTTCGTTCGGAAGGATTTCTCGGCAGATTACCCAATGCTTAGGTTCGTCGGAAGTCACAAGACAGCCAATGACCGAATGTTGGCTACCGCCGCTACAGCTTTACACGGCTAGTTCGCTGTGCGGAAGACGAACGCTTAGTCTCAAGGATCCTCAGCTATTTAGAGGCCAGGTGACTGTCTTTGTTTGAGCGAAATCCAGCTTTAAGCGAATACCAGCCCGTTGATTTACTCGAACTCAATGTTTTCAAATTTGAAAGCAACGTTTTGTGCGAAGCTTTTTAGATCGACATTCCATTGATTGATCAGAGTAACGCAAGCCACGGAAATCAATGGCAGCGAAGGAGTAGCCAATTCCATCCGTTCGGCAACATCTGAATCGACATTCGTCGCCTCAACCAACAAGTAGGAAAAGTCGACGCCCCAGCGATTGCAGTCATCGTAGTATTGCCAGTAGGCGTCTTCCGACGAGCCGCAGTACTGAATGGGGCGATGAGATTCCATGGTTACAACGACTTGCTTACGAGGAAAAGCCTTGGTTTCCATCGTCCAATCCCCGTTCTTCACAACTGCAATTGAAGAGTCGTAAGAAGCAACGGTTAGACTTTGGCCAAATTCGCCAACTGTCGCGGCTAGGGTTTCTATCGTCGCAACCAATTTTTGATTCTGGTCTGCTAGGAAACGATGGGCCGATTTCCATGCCGCAAGGCTGCTTACAAACTCATGAGGATCGAATTCAGTTGATTTCGAAAGTTCTGA
>CAYMFZ010000225.1:4094-8532 GCA_964389585.1 uncultured Pirellulaceae bacterium
GGGCAAGTGTTTTGGCTAACTTGAATGCCTCGGCAATCGACGATTTGGCCAATCAGGGCGTCGACTTGTGATCTGCGAGCGACAAGATTCGCTGGTGCCTCAACATTTGAGTGTAGAGGCTGGGGTTGAGAGAATTCGCTTCGCAGGCAGTTTGTGGTGAGATCAAAACGGAGGGCATTCCATTTCAGTTGCTCCCAATTACCGACTTCAGCCATCAAGTCGTTACCCAGCATTTTGTCGTAAGCATTGCAGTCGGCTGAGCTCAAAATTGATTGAGCGACGATCAGACAGGCGTACAAGCAAACATTCAACGTCATTCGAAACATAACGATTCGCCTCCGGGCGGAATATAAGAACAAATCGAGGCCAAGCCCGATTCGGTTGTTTGTGTATCAAGTTCGATATCAAGGTGTTCAAAGGGCTTATCGGTCCATCGGAAATTGAACCTGTTGACGAAAGTATGCACTTTGGCGAAACCTTGCCTATTGAGATCGACTTTTGCGCATTGGTTGGGTCGTGCGGAAACGAAGCCCGTAAATCTGATTCAACTGTCTTTTGGTTTTTGTTAGAAACGAAACCCTAATGAAATCCGAAAGTCGATTGTTGAGATTGAAATTTCTCTTCGGCAGCAGAATAATCGGACCGAACTAAGCGTCGGTTGGTTTCGTATATTAAAGTCGGTTTTTGATCCGCCGTTTAAAAACGGTTGAATCAAAACAAAACGGTTGAATCAAAACCAAAATGAGACTTTGCCCCAGTGATTGTGAGCCGAAGGCGTTAGCCTCGGGCCAGTCGAACAGATGGTTTGTTTTGCTCGCTATCCTGGCCCGATGCTCGTGGTTCGTCCAGCCGCAGTGCGTTAGCACCCGGTTCAGTGGCGGAAGCTAACGCGTGGCGGCTGATTTTCAACACCCTAAACTTCAGGACTGACAAATCACTAGGGTCTTCGGCTCACTGTCGAATGACGATTAGGCTAAAACTTTAGGTTAATAGACTTTGAGCTAGGGATAAAAACTGAGTTAGTAATCTAGAAGCAATCTTGAAAGTCGTGGATCGCTCCGCAGATCCATCGCATTTGAAACTTTCGACCGGCGGAGCGGTCATTGAAGTTGTAAAGAAACGAATCGGACTAGAAATGAAATCCAACTTTTTCATGTGCCTGACTTCGGCCGTTCTTGGCGCGGTGTTTGCAATCTACGCGATTGGAAATTGGCCAGAATCGGTCGCCTCTGCTCAGTCAGCTCAAGACGGCGTTTCGCCGACACAGACTCAGCAAATCGCGCCTTTAATCCAACGTCCGCAGTTTCAAGATCCAAACGTTGTCAGAAATCGGGGCAACAACGGCAACTTGCCCGAACGGGGGTTCACCAGCGAAGAACAAACCAATATCTCGGTTTACGAAAACGTCAGTCGAAGCGTCGTCAACATCGACACCAAAGCGAATCGAAACCAGATGTGGTTCATGGGACCACAGACAGAAGAGGGGTCAGGTTCTGGTTGGGTCTTGGACAAGCAAGGACACATCGTGACGAATCACCACGTGATCGCCGGATCAGACGTTGTCACGGTTACGCTTTCCGAAGCTGGCGATCCGATTCCTGCCCGCATCATCGGCTCGGATCCGCAAAACGATATCGCGGTCTTGAAGATTGACATTCCTGCGGAACGGCTTTTTCCCGTACGAATTGGCGAATCGAAAACGCTTCGTGTCGGGCAAAAGATCTTTGCCATTGGGAACCCGTTTGGTCTCGAAAGAACGATGACGGTTGGGATCGTTTCGAGTCTTGAGCGAACGCTTCGATCAAAAGCAGGGCGACTGATCAAAAGCATCATTCAAATTGACGCGGCGCTGAATCAAGGCAACTCGGGCGGGCCTTTGCTGGACAGTGATGGGACTTTGGTTGGCATGAATACCGCCATTGCAACGCTGACAGGTGAAAATACAGGCGTTGGGTTCGCGGTTCCAGCCAATACGATCAAGCGCGTCTTGCCCCAGTTGATTCAGTTTGGCGAAGTTCGTCGGGCGTCGCTTGGCATCGATTTGTTTTGGAAATCAGACAAAGGCGTTGGCGTAGCGCGACCCACCGAATATGGTCCCGCTTACGAGGCTGGAATCCGCGGTCTCAAAGTCGAACGTAAAGTCATGCGTGTTGGAAACCGATTGGTCGAAACAGTCCAGCTCGACAAAGAATCTGCCGATCGACTCTTGGCCATCGGTGGCGTGGAAGTCAATTCAACTGACGATGTTCAAGACGCACTTGATAATTTCGAACCTGGCCAAAGCGTCGACGTCGTCGTTGAACGCCAGGGAAGGCAACTTACGATTCCAATTACACTTGGCTTGGACCGTTAACCTTCTCGGTCTGTTATCGCGTTTCTTTTCGTCGCGTTTCCATTACTGCCAAACGATTAAACATTTGCTTCAATGAAAGTAAGCCGTGTCAACGTTCTCAGTCATCCTAGCAGCCGCGGGACGAAGCAGTCGATTCAAAGATCCGAATTACAAGAAGCCGTTTGCCCAGCTAAATCGAAAAGCGGTTTGGCTTTACTCCGCAGACTTGTTTCTCAAGCGAGCAGACGTAAAACAAGTCATCATCGTAATTTCGCCTGAAGACAAAGATGAGTTTTTGGCAAAGTTTGGCCCAAACATCGCGGTGCTTGGCGTTGAGGTGGCACTTGGTGGAAATGAGCGAGCTGACTCCGTCGAAAACGCTTTGGCGAAAGTTGATCCAGGGTGCGATTACGTTGTGATCCACGACGCCGCCCGACCTTGCATCGACGCCGACTTAATTGAATCCGTTTTTCAGTCTGTCAAACAGAACGACGCCACGATTCCAGTCATCCCAGTTAACAGTACGCTAAAACGTTCTGGCGATGGGAAGTTTGTTGAGGAGACCGTTGATCGGACCAACTTGTATCAGGCACAAACCCCTCAAGCGTTTGAGCGTGATTTGATCTTGTCGTTGTATGCGAATCGAAAAGGTGCCCAGCCAACCGACGAAGCCCAGTTGGCGGAGATGAATGGGCAACGAGTCGCGATGGTGCCTGGTTCGCCCCTGAACATCAAAATCACGACCAAGCAGGATCTGACGTTTGCCAGAGCCTGCTTAGAGGCGATGCCCAAACCCAAATTCGATGCGCCAATTCATCCCTTCGCAGATGAAAATCTCTTTAGATCACTGTTTGGGTGGATATCAGCCAACGGTTAACATTGACACCCTCCCGCTGAAAGTGGGAGGGTCGAAGTCAAAATTGCGTTCAGCATTTTTGACGAGGGGGCATCAAAAACGTGGCAGCGTGGACCTTGAACCCGTTGGAATTAACCCATTAACATTTAGCAAGAAGGTGCTTTCCCAATTTGCTGTTTGGTTAACCCGCCGCCTTGTTGGCTCAATCCCACCACCATGTCAACTCAACCGCAGCCGGTTTAGCCTGCGCAGATTTCTTGGCTAGTTCGCCTTTTGAGTCCGGCTTGAATCCGGTTGAAATGATCTGGTGAGCGTCATAAGAAATCCCACCGCTGACCCCAACAATGTGATGCTTCAACGTCGAAGAATTTTTTCGAACTTTCAAAATCTTGTCATTCAAGACTGAATCAACTTGCGTTGCATTTCGGCCTTTTCGAACACGATAGACAAGCTCATTATTGTCGGAACTTGGAGAGGCAAAGAAAGTGCGGTTCCATTGCGTTTTTTTGGAAAGATCCTGGTCGCGAATCAAACTTGCCACCAACGCCATGTCGAACACATTTTTTAACTGGCGATAGACCGGATACTCATCGGCGAGTTTATCAAAATGCTTGGTAAAGTCGCGAGCGAATGCTTTCGTTGGTCCATGTGATTCACCCGTGTGAATCCGATCGCCTTGATCGTTGATGAATTCATTCTCACTCAAGACTTTGACACCCGTTCCGTTAAACGTAAACGTCGTGCGATCTGCATCGGCGACAATGTCATCGTAATTAAGCGTAAACCACCAACGAACGACATCCATCGGTGGAACATTTCCATCAGGAGTTAGTTTGATCCGATCGAGGTAACTCGGGACTTCAGGAATCGAAGCCTCCAACCCCATTCCAATCAACTTCATTCGATAGTCGGCTTCGACCAATACGCGGGCGGCGTGAGTTTGCGGGTCGATTCCAAAAACTTCAACGTCCTGTTGACCAAGCGTTTTGCGAATTCCTTCTGCCCAACGTTTTCCTTTCAATTTTGAATCAGCGAGAAATTGTTTGGTCGAAGCAAGACGGTCTTTGCGAGGCGTAATTGAACAACCGAATTTTCCGTTGTTATCCCAAGCATTTCGAAGGCACACGACCAAGTCATCAAGTTGCAAAACAGGTTTACCCGTTTCAACGTTGACAGGCCGATTCTCTTCGTTCAGTTTCCAAGGGCCAGCAGGTCCCGCGATAACGATGTCACCCGTCTCGGGATACATC
>CAYMFZ010000226.1:0-8530 GCA_964389585.1 uncultured Pirellulaceae bacterium
CTAGGACTCCGGCCTTTCACGCCGGCAACACGGGTTCGAGTCCCGTAGGGGTCACATCTTTAGCCGTGCTTCAATTTTGAAGCACGGCTTTTTTTGTTGGAAAACAATCATGAAGTGCGACTCCAACCTACGACAGCTCGGCAAGTCAGAATTATTGGTTTCGCCAGTGGCTTTCGGTTCCTGGCCAATCGCTGGAATGACTAGCCTCGAAGTGAATGACACAGACTCGTTGGCTACGATCCATTCGGCCTTGGAATCTGGGATTAACTTCATCGACACCGCTCACTGCTATGGGCAACATGGAGAAAGCGAACTGCTGATTGGTCGCGCGATCAATGATCTGACGAAGAATCACCAACGTGATGAAATCATCATTGCATCCAAAGGCGGAATCCATTGGGATTCCCAAGGCGTCCGTCATTACGAGGCAAGCCCAGAAAAAATCATTCAGGAATGTGAGGAGAGTCTTCGACGGATGCAGCTCGAAACGATTGACCTGCTCTATTTACATGCCCCGGACCCAAAAATTCCTGTTGAAGATTCTGCAACGGCGTTTGCCAAATTGATCGAATCCGGAAAAATTCGAACGGCAGGCGTTTCAAATCTCGATGTGCAGCAAATGGCGACGTTTGATTCTGTTTGTCCAATCACCGCGGCCCAACCGCCGTACAACATGCTTCAACGAGACATTGAGGCTGACGTGATTCCTTGGTGTCAGCATCGAAGCATTTCCGTGATCAACTACTGGCCTTTGATGAAGGGCTTACTTGCGGGAAAAATTCGCCGAGGACACGAATTCGACCCAAAAGACAAACGGCTGACTTATGAAGTCTTTCAAGGCGAAAATTTTGAGGCGGCTCAACTTCTGCTCGATGAATTGGATGAGATTGCGGATTCAATCGGCAAGTCGGTCGCCCAAGTCGTAATCAACTGGACAATTCATCGCCCCGGAATTACGTCCACGCTATGCGGTGCGAAGCGGAGCTGGCAGATCGAAGAGACTGCCCAAGCGATGAAATGGGAACTCGATGAACCCTCGCTTCAGCGAATTGATGCTCTGCTTGACCGCTTGCCCAATGACTAAGTGGCTAAGCCTTGAAATGATGAGTCGCCGCTTCTTCCGGCAAGTCCAATTCAAACAGTCCTCGTGAGAATCACTTTGCGTCAAAGTTAACCTCGTGAAACTTCATGATCTCAAGCCCTTTCGCATCGTAGATTTCCATTGCGCTATGACCTGCATCCGGAACGACGACCTTTTGATGTTGGATCCCAAGTTGACTGAGATGCTCCATCCACTGGAGGTTGTTCTTATAGTTGAATCCTTTGTCGCCAACGTGCACCAAGATTTTCAAATCAATTGGCTCGCCCGATTGCGACTTTTTCTCTTTCGCTGACTCAAGCCGTTTCGCATAAGCCGCGGCCAAATCCCAAGTGTTGTCTCCCTCAGCAAACTGGAGATTTTTCGACTCAGCACCTCCATTTTCCGAGATCTTCTTCTCTGTGGCGTGCCCGCCTCCACCCGGAGAAGCAGAACAAAAAAGCTCCGGGTAGCGAAACATTAATCGCGCCGTTCCCCGTCCGCCTTGAGAAAAACCTTCCAACGCTCGCCCGTTACGATTGGCGATTGTCCGGTAAGTTGAATCGACATGCGGGATCAACTCTTTGATAAACACGTCAGCCCCCTGCGCCGTTGAATCATTGGGCATGTTGTAATGACTGACTGGACCACCGTTGACGAAAACATAAATCATCGGCTTGACGGCACCACTGCTGATATGTCGATCGATATGTCGAGCTAGCCTTATCGCCTTACGCTCGCTTCCTGGCCGCCCTCCATGCAAGTAGTAAACGACTGGATAACGCTGCTCAGTGTTTTCCTTGGCCGAGTAGTCTTTTGGCAAGTAAACACAATAGCCAACTTCAACCTCCATCGAAGGACTTTCGAACGTTGCGTGCTTAAGGCCTGGAAGTTTCAACTCTCCTTTTGAAAGGGGGTTCACCCACTTGAATGGCGGCGGAGTTTTCTTTTTGGCTTTCTTGGAATTCCTGTCTTTGATCTCGGCACTCTTTTGCTGCCCAACCAATTGATTCGAAAGACTGAAACCAATCAGCAGCGCCAAGACAATTGAGACCGAGTGTTTTGGAGACATGACTGAAACCCTTTGAGGAAATGGCGCCGCACTTGAAACGCAATTGTAGCCGAAAGGGAATTCCGTTCCACAAGCTGCGATACGACGAGTAGAAAACGGAAAATCGCATGCTCAAGCTAGTAGCTTGTCAGCCCTAAGTTTATCCACGCATTAGCGTTTGGTTTTGCAGGACTGAACCGGGTGCTAACGCACTGCGGCTTTAATAGACCACTAGAACGTCAGATCTTTTCGACATTGTCTCCAGAATCAGCGTCCTGGCTTTCTTTCTTCGAATGCTTATTTGCTGCCTGAGAAGTCGCCTGAGAAGTGGCCTTCGAAATAAGTTGCTTGCCGACTTCGACGGTTTCAATTGCTGCGAGTTGGCCAAAGACCCAGAATCCAACGCCTGCAGCCGCAGTAACTGGACCACCCATCACCCAACCCAACGCAGCCGAAGAAGCGAGTCCGGCGCGTTGGCCAATCTTTTGAGATTGTACTTGCGATTGCCCAGTGCGATTGGCAACCACTTCCGCAGTCGTTTGGATTGCGTCGCCGACGCTTGCTGCGACGACAGGTCCACGAGACAATCCAACCGTAACAGCGCTCAACTTTCCTGATGCTCGACGAGCCAGCCATTGACGGAACATCGGTTTTGCTGCGATCGCGACAGACTGACGTGCTACTGTTTCGCCAAGGTTGGATTGCTGGCTTTCATGCTTTCCACTTCGGCACCAATTTACAAAGTGCTCACAGTTGTTGCTTACCAAATCATAATTCGATTCGCCCAGTCGACTGGTCGCACGGGAAACCACTTCCTCAAGCGTAAAACCGACCTCTGACTCAACGACTTGAACAGGTTTGCCTTGGCAAAAAGTTTCGAACTCAACCTGCTCAACGATGGCGTTTTCTAAATCGAAGATCCCGCGACCAAAATGGATAACTGAGTCGTCTCCAACCGCAATTCCATGATGTTGATAGAGCCCAAAATTCACCCGCAAGTGAGTTCCTGCCGCAAACGATGGCTTTGTTGTTTCAGTGATAGCCGGTCCCTCAAAGGTATGTTCAATATCCAAACGCTGAGTCCATTTTCGTATTAGAAAATTCGCTCAATGTTCGCTTGATCGGACGACCAAACTACTATTCGTTGATTTAGCCCAATTCTCGCTGGGATAACCCCTCAGTCAAAAAACTCGCTTTCCTCCGTTAATTATCGCAGTGGACACTCAATAAACTGAAACCTCCAAACCTTGCATTTAGTCGCAATACAAACGCTCGGCACTTCAATTTGCTGGCATAGTTTGCCATTCAACCTGAGAAGATAGGCCGAGTTTGACGGTTGTTGAGCATTCAAGCATTCAGAATTTCAATCAAGTCGATGAACTAAGAACGAACTCAAGTGCTTTCGACTTTCGTGAGAATCGCGTGACTCAAGACTCAAAACCTACTTTGGCAGACCAATTGATTCAGGTCAGGTCGATCGCCCAAACGAGCTTGGCAAGATATGCAAAAGCGGATCCAAGCGAGAGCAAAGAGGTCTACCTGTTCAACAAAGATCAGTTCTGCGGCATTCGATTTTCGCTGGGCGCGTTCCATGCGAGTTGGCACATCAACGAGTCGACGTTGAACGTCCATCGAGGTGAACACCGACTCGAGCAAATTGCCGTTGATAACAACGCACAGACAAACCGAGCCGCGTAGCAAACGCCTCCCTTGAGGCTCAAATATTTACAAATAAAAAAGCCGTGTTTGACTGAGCAAACACGGCTTTTTTGATTCTTGAAAACTAAGAAAAGATTTACTTCTCTTCTTCTTCGTCCTCTTTCTTGACTTTCTTTTTCTTCTTCATCGAGATCTTTACGACGCGGACTTTGGGAAGTCCATAAACGGAATCGCCTTCTGACCAGCGGTCATCGCTCATCAATTTCTTCAAGCGCTCAGGGCGAGTCAAAACGTTTCGCATCTTTGCGGAACCCGCTTTGATTTTTAGGCTTTTATCAATCGTCATCGGTATCTACTTTTTGAGTTGTATTCTTGATCCGTTTGGATCTGATCTATTATTGAGTCTGAGTTGAACGGCGAATTATAGATGACTTCAACTACCCCTTCAAGGGCTAATTAAGCGGTAATTTACGAGCGAAACTGGACGCTGTACCACCAAGACTCCACCTCAACGTGGTATCTCGTTATATTGCCCATTCTCGTAGATCCAAGCTACCCACGAACCAACAAAACACACCTAACACAACTGAAGTTAAGCCAATGAGAATCGGAGTTTTCTGTAGTGGCGGAGACGCACCGGGAATGAATGCCTGCGTTCGAGCCGTCGTTCGCTCGGCTGACAGCCGTGGGCATGAAGTTATCGGGATCATGCGTGGCTATCAAGGTTTGATCAATGAAGAATTTCTAGTCGACCAAGACGGCGAGCCTCACTTGACGCCTTATGGCGTGACGACATGGGCGGCTCATGGTGGCGCTCATCTTCGCAGTAGCAGAAGCGAAGAATTTCGTTCGCTTGAAGGCCAGAAAAATGCCGCGGCGATCCTCAAGAAACACAACATCGATGCATTGATTCCGATTGGTGGCGATGGAACGTTCAACGGCGCGGTGGCGCTAGGAAAAGTTTGGGACGGCCAAATCGTGGGCTGCCCCGGAACGATCGACAATGACTTGATGGGAACTGATTACACCATTGGTTTTTCAACGGCAGTCCAAACTGCTGTTGAAGCCGTCGACAAGATTCGTGACACCGCCTCGAGTCACGACCGAATGTTCTTGGTTGAAGTCATGGGGCGACACAGCGGTTACATTGCGCTCTACTCTGCGCTTGCCGCCGGCGCTGATGTGGTAGCGATCCCAGAAACGGATACGAATTTTCCTGAAATCGTCGCATACCTTGAAAAGCTCAAGAACCGCGGTCACAACATGGCGATTATGGTGGTCGCAGAAGGAGACGAAAAAGGTGGCGCGGATGAAATCAACGAACAACTAATCAAACACAACTGTCCTTTTTCGACTCGAACCGTTGTACTGGGACACTTGCAACGTGGTGGCGTGCCAACTCCGGAAGACCGCAGGCGTGCTTCGCAAATGGGTTGCGCTGCCGTTGACGCAATTCTACGTGGAGAAAACGGCGTGATGATCGGCACGCAAGACGACCAAAGTGTTTCCGTTCCATTCGAGAAAACGTTTGCTTCACATCGACCAGTGTCACTTGAGTTGTTGAAGCTGTTCAATGAAATGGCTTCGTGAGGATTTACTGCTTCGATTACGGAACAATTCTCGCTGCCTCAAACTAAGATCCGCCCAAAAAACTTGTGGGCGGTTGACGCTGAAGTTTGGCGCTGGAGTTTGGCGCCGGTCACGGCCAGCTCAACGAGTGGTTTGTTATGCTGGTTGTTCTGGCCCGAGGCTAGCGCCTACGGCTCACTGTCGACTCCATCTTGAGATAGGCTCTTAATCTTTTTTCCGAGGACGTGGAACCTTGGAAGCCTTTCGCCGTCGGCCTTTGCGGCCACCTTTGCCTTTGGGCTTCGACTCGTCGACTGATGATAGCGGCTTGCCGATCGAATCCTGTAGTCGACTAATCCGATCGCGCAATGTTCCCGCTCGCTCAAACTCCAGATCTTCGGCTGCCTTCAACATCTCTGTTTGAAGTTCATTGACATACTCTTCGGTAATGTAAACGGTGTTTTCTTCGCGAGCAGCCTCGGTTGCTTCCCTTCGATCTTTCAAGTCCGCGGCGATGCCAGTCGAGACCTCTTTGAATACCGTCGTGGGCGTAATCCCATGCTCTTTGTTATAAGCCTGCTGAATTGAGCGTCGTCGCGCTGTTTCCTGAATCGCATTTTTCATTGCCTCAGTGACTTTGTCGCCGTACAAAATCACTTTCGCATTTACATTTCTCGCTGATCGCCCAATCGTTTGCACCAAAGACGTTTCGCTGCGTAAGAAACCTTGCTTGTCCGCGTCAAGGATCGCGACCAATGAAACTTCGGGAAGATCGAGACCCTCTCGCAAAAGGTTAACACCAACCAAACATTGGTAACGACCAAGTCGCAAGTCGCGAAGCAATTCGACTCGCTCAAACGCATCCAACTCACTGTGCAACCACTTACTGGCAATGCCGTTTTCACACAGATACGAAGACAAATCTTCTGCCAATCTCTTAGTCAACGCCGTCACCAAAACACGATCGCCAGCGTCGCGGCGCTCTTTAACCTGTTCCAACAAATGCGCAACTTGTCCGCTCGCGGGAACGACTTCCACGACAGGATCCAGCAGACCCGTCGGGCGAATAATTTGCTCGACGACTTCTCCGCCCGTTTTTTCCAATTCATAATCGCTTGGCGTGGCAGACACGTAGACGACTTGGTCGATCCGATTCTCCCACTCTTCGAACTTCATCGGACGATTGTCCATCGCACTCGGAAGACGGAACCCGTGGGCGACTAACGTTTCTTTTCGACTTCGATCGCCGGCATACATTGCCTTGACCTGCGAACAAGTGACATGTGATTCGTCGATAAACAGCAAGAATTCTTCAGGGAAAAAGTTATAAAGCGTTTCAGGTTCTTCGCCCGCTTCACGGCCAGCCAAATGCCTACTGTAGTTCTCGATCCCCGGGCAATGGCCCACATGCTCCAGCATCTCAATATCAAATCGCGTTCTGGCGTTGAGCCGTTGCGCCTCAAGAAGTTTTCCTTCTTTTTGAAATAGCTCCAACTGTTCTTTCAACTCCAATCGGATCTTTTTCACCGCGTCGGCAATTCGTGATTCCGACGTCACGAAATGTTTGGCGGGATAGATATAGATACTTTCTTGAGGCGAAATCGACTCGGCCGTCAGAGGGTTGATAATCGAAATTTGCTCGATATCGTCGCCCCAAAACTCGATCCGATAGGCAAACTCTTCATACGACGGCCAGATCTCAACGCTGTCACCTCGAACGCGAAACGTTGAACGCTCGAAACTAATGTCGTTTCGTTTGTATTGAATGTCGACAAACTTCGAAAGCATCTTGTCCCGGTCGATCGTATCACCCGTTTTGACCGCGACCATCATCGTCTTGTAGTCTTCTGGCGATCCCAAGCCGTAGATACTGGAAACACTGGCAATGATGATTACGTCTTTGCGACTGACAAGCGAACTGGTTGTCGCCAACCGCAGTCGATCAATATCTTCGTTGATCGATGCATCTTTTTCGATATAGATATCACGCTGCGGAATGTAGGCTTCTGGCTGATAGTAGTCGTAGTAGCTGACGAAATAGTGAACCGCGTTATTTGGAAAGAAATCTTTGAATTCCGAATAGAGCTGTGCAGCCAGTGTTTTGTTATGAGAAATAACCAGCGTCGGACGTTGAACTTGCTCAATCACGTTCGCCATGGTGAATGTCTTGCCCGAGCCAGTGACACCCATCAACATTTGATGTTTACGTTTGTCCTTGATTTGCTGAACCAACGCCTCGATGGCCTGCGGTTGATCGCCACTGGGTTCGAAGGGAGCGGAAAGTTTAAACATGCTTGAAAATCTCTGGCGCGGGTCAATCCTGTATCATAAACCGTTGCCCGGTCATTTCGCCACTGTAAATTGATGGTTGACAGCATGGATGCTCCAAGGCTTGAGTGAGTGAAGCGACAAAAAGGCCATGTCGAATCCAATGCCGAAAACTTTGTTTTACATTCGGTCAGGGCGATTTCTCCGAGTCGAACGCTTCGCGCAGGCCGAGTGGCTTGCCAATCAATCGCTGGCTTTACTTGACGACTTCAATTGGCAAAAGATAAGGTCGCATTGCCTCAAGCTTCTTTTCACCGATCCCTGGAACATCACACAAGTTTTCGTGCGATTCAAAACCGCCAACTGACTCGCGATGTTCGATAATAGCTCCCGCCAGCCGTCGACCGACTCCGGGCAAAACAACGATCTCACCGATTTGGGCCGAGTTGAGGTCGATTTGAAACGCGGCTTCTATCGGTGCGGCTTGGTCGATATCAACGAGGCCATTGAGTCGATACGACTTAGCCAAAAAGAATCCGCTCATGCAAAGCAGGCAAACCAAGAGAGCCCAAGCGACGTACGTTTGGTGGAAATCCCAAAAAACGAGCCGTAGTCGGTCAATGAATGATTCAGTTGATACGAGCGAATTAGCTTCAGGCTCTTCATCCCATCCGGGACCAAACTCGTCACCGTCCGTTTTTGAAGAGAGCGACCAATGGTCGTTCGGCTCCTTAAGATCAGGATCGTCTCCACACGAGATTTCATGCGATCCGACTGTCATGCTTTGGTCCGCGATGAAACAAGTAGGAGATGCCGATTGGTTGACTACGTTTTATCAAATAAGCCGTTAAAGGCAAAACGAAGGCAAAACGAAGGCAAAACGAAGGCAAAACGAAGGCAAAACG
>CAYMFZ010000227.1:0-8523 GCA_964389585.1 uncultured Pirellulaceae bacterium
TAAGGCATGGGTGGAATGTCCGGTGCCACAGCCCAGGTCGAGGCCTCGCTGGAAGACTGGGCACAGGCTCCCTTTGGCAGCAAGCTCGAAGTCGATGCCAACTACAAACGGATGATGGAGTTCGCGTTCCAACCTGAGCATGCGGACGCCATTCGAATTGGAATCGGTAGTCACAACCTCTTCGATATCGCATTCGCGATGTTGTTGAGAAACTACTACGGCGTTGAGTCGCGAGTTGAGTTCGAGATGCTCGAAGGCATGGCCAATGCCCAGTCCGAGGAAGTCCGCGAGCGAACTGGCGGAATGCTGGTTTACGCCCCGGTCGTTCTTGATGCCGAATTCGAAGCCGCAATCGCCTACCTCGTACGTCGACTGGATGAAAACACGGCGCCTGGCAGCTTTCTCGGCGCGTTGTTCGCACTCAAAGAAGGAACCCAAGAGTGGGATCAGCAACGCGACGCGTTTTTGGCCGCCGTCGATTTGGCGCTTGATCCCAAACTTAACGCAGGACCGAATCGACTTCAAAATCGACTAACCGAAACTTCACAGCCGGTTTCAGCCGACGCGCCTTTTCACAACGAACCGGACACAGATTTTTCCCTGCCTCAAAACCGCCAGTGGGCAACGCAGATCATTGAAAAGTGGAAAGACATTGAGCTCGATCCGATTCCAATTCAAATTGCGGGCGAACTCAATTCGGATAATGTTTCCGGAACAGGAAGCGACCCGTCACGTCCGATGTACGAAGCCTACAAATTCTGCCAAGCCAACAAGTCGGATATTGAAATCGCTTTAAAGACTGCGGTCGACGCGCAATCCGAATGGGAAAGCGTCGGAATCATGGGCCGCGCAACGATACTCCGAAAAGCCGCCTCCGTCATGGCGCAACAACGCGGCGACTCGATCGGTGCGATGTTGCTGGACGCAGGCAAGACTATCCGAGAAGCCGACGTTGAGATTAGCGAGGCGATTGATTTTGCGAATTACTATGCGGCTAGTCTGAGTGATCCCGGCTGGACAGATGGAACAACCGCGAAAGCCTGTGGCGTCGTTGTTGTTACTCCGCCATGGAATTTTCCTTACGCGATTCCGGCGGGCGGGGTGCTGGCGGCATTGATGGCGGGCAACTCAGTCATTCTTAAACCCGCACGCGAATCAGTTTTGACGGCCTGGATGCTGGTTCAACAGTTGTGGGAAGCGGGCGTTCCAAAAAACGTTTTGCAATTCACGCCAACGGTTGATGGCGCAACCGGCAAAGCACTCGTGTCGGATGCGCGCGTCGGAGCTGTGATTCTAACGGGAAGTATCTTCACGGCGCAGCTATTTCAGTCATGGCGACCAAACCTTCGACTTTACGCCGAGACGAGTGGCAAGAATAGTTTGATCATCACGGCCGCGGCGGATATTGACCTTGCAGTCAAAGACCTCGTTCGTGGTGCGTTCGGGCACGCAGGACAAAAATGTTCGGCCACAAGTTTGGCTTTGGTTGAAAAAGAAGTTTACGACAACCCCAAGTTCATTCAACAACTTAAAGACGCCGCAGAAAGCTTGACGATCGGCGGATCTTGGGATGCCTCCTCAACCGTCACTCCTGTGATTCGCAAGCCGGACGAGTATCTCGAAAAAGGCCTAACGCAATTGCAGGATGATGAGACTTGGTTGATTGAACCAAAAATGATTGATGGAAACCCATGCCATTGGAGCCCAGGGATTCGACTGGGCGTGAAGCCGGGAAGCTGGTACCACACGACCGAGTGCTTTGGTCCGGTGCTGGGACTCATTCGCGTCGAAAATTTTGAGGAAGCGATTGAGATCCAAAACAGCAGTGAGTTTGGTCTGACCGGCGGACTCCACTCGCTTGACCCAAAAGAAATTGACACCTGGCGAGAACGCGTCGAAGTCGGAAACGCCTACATCAACCGGACGACCACCGGCGCGATCGTTCGCCGTCAGCCGTTTGGCGGCTGGAAAGATTCTTGCGTCGGTCCCGGCCCAAAAGCTGGTGGGCCAAATTATGTTTCTACGTTTTGCGATTGGAATGAAACCAATCTGCCATCACTATCGGCCAGTCCAAAAAGCGAAACACGTTCCGTGCTTAGCCGATTAAAAACATTGCTCGGCGAAAATTCCTCGGCTCGCTTGACCGCCGCTGCGGAAAGCTATGCCTTTTGGTGGGACAAAGAGTTTTCAGTTGAGCACGATCCTTCGCAACTTCACGGCGAGACGAATCACTTTCGTTACCGAGCGAGGCCATGGCATTTGATTCGATTCCAAGTCACCGACGACTCGCAAACCATGGAACAGCCCGCTTTGATCGCACTAGCATGCAAAACGGCTGAAACGGATTTGCTGATCAGTTCGGCCGAAGCATCAGAAGAACTTTCTCGGTTTGCCAAAGCCACAGGCGCGAGCTTATCCATTGAAAGCGACGACGAATTGGTGTCACGATTAAAAGGACTAAAGGGTGGCACGCTTCGAATCTTCGGCGATTACGACGAGTTCAAATTTTCGCCTACCGAAATCGGAAACATTCCCATCATCCAACCTTCCGCGTTGGCCAATGGCAGAATCGAGCTATTGAATTACCTGAAGGAACAGTCAATCTCCGAAACCGTTCATCGTTACGGCAACATCTTTGATTGAAAAAGCCATGGGCTGTAGGCAAACTTTCAAGCAGAAGCCATAAAAAAAGCCTCACGCAGAGTCGCAGAGAATGCAATTCAAATTTTTCTCTGCGACCCTGCGTGATTCAATCTTCCCCCGTTCAAGCTCACGAAAATCCAGCAACCAACGAATGCCAGAACCGTTCCCATGGCTCTACGTGATCTATTCTCAATATCGAAAGTGTCGAATTTGCTCGCCGCGAGAACCGATATCTGTCATCGCTTCGATACCAATTTCCAGGTGCTTGTCGACCCAATTGCTGGTTACCAATTCATCGGATGAACTCGTCTTCACACCTTCAGGCGTGGTTGGCACATCGGAGACCAGCAGCAAAGCTCCGCGCGAAATTTGATTGTAGTGCCCAACGATGAACAACGTCGCCGTTTCCATATCAATCCCGATGCACGTTAGAATTTCCAGCTTACGTCGAAAATCGTTGTCGTGCTCCCACAGTCGTCGATTCGTCGTGTAGATCACGCCAGTTCGATATTCCAAATCTCGTTTCACAAGGCACTCTGAAACAAACTTGTGCAACTTAAACGAGGGAAGGGCAGGGACCTCGGGGGGGAAATAGTCGTCGCTAGTTCCCTCACCGCGAACGGCGGCAATCGGCAAGATAAAATTTCCAATCTCGGTTGAATCTTTGAGCCCACCGCACTTGCCAAGGAACAAGACGCCTTCGGGTTCGCGGGCACTTAACAGATCCATGATCGTTGCAGCGTTGGCAGATCCAATTCCAAAATTGATGATCGACAATCCAGCCGAATTGGTCGCCGCCTGCATCGGCTTTCCTTCTCCCTGGATATTGCAATTAAACTTCTCCGCAAATTGCGTGACGTAGTAGTCGAAGTTTGTCAGCAAAATGTAATCACCAAACTCGTCGATCGGCATGCCGGTGTATCGAGGCAACCAGTCTTTGGCAATTTCAAGTCGATCAATAATGGGTTTGGAATTCATAAAGTTAAACTGGGGTTTATGCAGCCGTTGAGTTAGCAATCTCTTGTTTATACCACCACAGGTTTTGAGATTAATTTTAACGCCACGGATCTCTCGGCCATAGTTCCGCCTAGAAAAAGTTTCCATTAGACTGACGGTTCCACGACCGCATTAGCGTTTCAAGAACACGGAAAGATTCATGTCTTCTAACGAACCTGAACTCCTCGACGGCGAATTAATCCGGCGCGGTCCTTACCCAGAAATGACTTGGCAAGCCATTATTGTCGGCTGGATTCTGGGTGTCTTAATTGCGGTTTCGATCAGTTACGCCGCGCTTAAATTGGGTTTTTCAATCGAAGGCTCCGAGCTTGCGGCGATCTTGGGCTGGGGTGTCCTGCGTGGCCTGATGGGTCGCACGAGTATCCTTGAAAACAACATCAACCAGACAGTGGCTTCCGCCGTGAATGGCGCTTCTTCGGGAATCATGTTTTCGGTTCCCGCTTTGTTTATTCTGAGCAAAAAACCTGAACTCGAAGGCGTGAAAGACTTTAGCGTTCCCCTCATGCTTTTCGCATGTATCGCAGGCGCCTTCATCGGATTGGCGTTCGTGATTCCGCTACGAAAACAAATGATCGACTTTCAGCGGTTACCCTACCCAGGTGGAATCGCCGTTGCCACGATTTTGAAGTCACCTGGAGCGGGAATCAAAAAAGCGATGTTCATGCTCGGTGCGGCAGTTATGTCGGGCTTGTTCATCATGTTCGTGAAACACATCTTTAACGTCGAAGATCTCGAACTGGGAACGATGCTTGGCTTGCCACCCAGATACGGCATTGTCCTGTTTTGTTCGTTGATGACGATTGGCGTTGGATTTCTCTCCGGACGTGGCGGGTTCTGGTTCGGCGCCGGCGGTTTCATTTGCTACTGGCTGCTTTCTCCAGTCATCTCACTGACGGGAACGCCGGACATGCAGACGATGGTTGAGATGCCAAACACGATGCGAAAGTTCGTTTACAAGCCGACAGGCATTGGCATGTTGATTGGTGCGGCGCTGGGCGGAATCATTATGGCGTTTCCGTTGATCAAAAGTGCGATCAGTTCGATGAACCGCGCCAACAAGAGCGATGCGGCAAGCAAAGACGAGATGCCGATTAAGTTTTTGGCGACGGCGGTTGTTTTGGGCGCAGGATGCTTGATCTTTTTGGCTTACAAATCGGCACCAACCATGTCGATCGGCACTGCGGTCTTGATGTCGCTGCTGGGAACGCTTTGGATTTGGATTGCCGGCGTGATCGTCGCCGAATGCGTAGGACGGACTAACTGGTCGCCGCTCTCTGGCATGACATTGATCGCCGTTACGATCTTGATCGTCATCGCGAACAGCATGGGAATGGGAAAGTCAGAAACGATTATCAGTTGCATGGTTGTGGGTGCTGCTATTTGTTTAGCAATCTCCCAGGCCAGTGACATGATGCTCGACTTGAAATCAGGCTATCTCGTCGGTGGTGTTCCGCGACGCCAACAGATGGCTCAATTCATTGGAGCATGGCTCGGCCCTTGTGTCGTGATCGCGTTGATGTTCCTACTCGAAAACGGGGATCGGCCACCTGAACTTGACAAAGAAAACCCTGCCGTTGCGACAGCAACAGCCGATCCAGTTGACATCGACGACAAGGACTACGGAATTGGCAGTAAATCTCTGCCCGCTCCACAAGCCAGTGCCCTTGCCAGCGTGATCGAAGGCATCGTGGACGGCAATGTGCCCGACTATCGATACACTGCTGGTGGTGGACTCGGATTCTTACTCGCCGTCAGCGGACTGGGAGGGATCGGCGTCATGGTCGCGCTCGGATTCTACATGCCGTTCAACATCGTGCTGACCTACACGATCGGTTGCGTCTTGCGAATCGTCTGCAACAAAACGGCAGGCCATCGGTGGGCCGAAGAATTCGGAATCCCAATTGCAGCGGGCTTAATTATCGGCGAAGCACTCGTCGACGTTGGGTTTACATTGCCAACGGTGGCCAAGGGTCTTTGGCAGACAATGTTTTAGCGAGCATCGGAACCCGTCATCGTTTGTTTGATCAGCCCCATACGTTTTAGAGTTTTAGTTGAGTTAGAAAAATGAAATCAATTGGCCAAGTTTTACTTTGGGTTGGATTTTTATCAGGCTCACTGGCAACCGTTTTTCACTCGTCTCAAAAGGGCGTCGAGTACGTTCTTGATGACACTGCGAAATTGAAGAAAGCGAGTGAGTCACTCGTTGTCGATATTCGTGGCGAGAAATATACGCTATTCAAAGATGAAGCAAGTCTCGCAGCGATTAAAACCCAATTGGCAGACGAAGCCCCAAAAGGTGAGCCGGCAAAAGAGGTTACGGTGCTTGATGACTTTGACCAGCTCTATCACACAAAGCACCATTTCAATCCGATCGACATGTCCACGGTCACCGTCCCCGAAGAGGGTTGGAACTTGATCCCTTGGGTTTGGTATCTAATTTCAGCGGCGACTTGCATTGCTGGAATCGTCGTCTTGTTCAAAGCCAAATCAACCGAAGGCCAAAAATCAGAAACGTCTGAATCAAGCTTGGTCGAAATCAATACGAGCTTTGATCGACTAATTGGAAACATTCAATCGCTCGCGAACGATGTCCAAGCGATTCCTCCCAGCCAAATCACCAATCGAATCGACGACCAATTGGCTGACGATTTTCGCATCATCGCGGAAGGTCGCGAAAGCATCACCAGAGAGTTTGGCCTGGATATTTTTGCCGACGTGATGACCCAATTCGCAGCGGGCGAGCGAGCCATCAATCGAGCCTGGAGTGCCGCTGCCGATGGCTATGTCGACGAGGCTGACGCGTGCATCAACCGAGGCTTGGGAATGCTGCGGCAGGCTCAACAACTATTGTCTGAAGCAAAGAAATAGCGAGACACCGACGTTTGAGTTAGTTCAACTCGAGCCAATCTTCTTCTGCGATGGACAGCTCTTTGGCGATGGATTCGATCTGCTCGTGAAGCTTCATGGCTTCTTCGGGATCGGTCATGCTAAGCATTTTTTCCTGAAGCTGTTTCTTCTCACCGTCCAGCCGAGCGATCTTTCGCTCAATCGACTTGATCTTCTTTTTCAGTTCACGCTGTTCGTTCTGAGAGAGAATTTTTTCGCCACTGGGCATTTTGCCCGCTGGTGGCGAACTCGCTTGATTGGCGTTCTGCGTTTCGCGTTCGCCCTCTTCAATCTCTTTGTTGATGTAATAAACGTAAGCGTCGTAGTCGCCAATGTAATTCTTGACCGTGCCGTCACGGACTTCAACGATCGACGTGGCGATTCGTTTCATGAAGTGACGATCGTGACTGGTAAAAATCACGGTGCCCTTGTAAGCCAACAGAGCCTCGGCAAGTGCTTCCACTGTTTCGACATCGAGGTGGTTACCCGGTTCATCAAGCACAAGAATGTTGTAGTCACCGAGCAGCAAACCTGCCATGCACAGCCGAGCCCGTTCGCCACCAGATAGAACCTTGATCTTTTTATTGACGTGTTCGTCTCGAAAAAGCAACGACCCAGCAACGGCAAGGATTTGTTGATCCGTTGTCCCTTTGATGGCTTGATACTCAAGGTATTCGAGGACCGTGTCGTTCGGGGGCAACGTCGTGTAGACATGTTGGGCGTAAGTCCCAATCGAAATATTGTGCCCCCAACGAATGTTGCCATCGAGCACATCCAGAGATCCTACCAATGCTCTCAGCAAAGTCGTTTTACCTTGGCCATTGTCTCCGACGATCGCAGCACGTTGCTGGTGCTCAATCTCGATATTAATTCCATCGGCAACCCGATGGTCAGGATAGCCAATCGCTAGATCTTCGCATCGAACGGCGGCCCCCTGCTTGGGAGAAACGATTGGAGCTTGGATATAAGCCGTTTTCTCGTCGGTGGCGATTTCGTTAAGCTTCAATCGGTCAAGTTGTTTTTGCTTGGAGCGTGCTTGGCTGGCCGTGTTGGCACCCGCTTTGTTTTTCGCAATGAACTTTTCAAGTTGCCTTTGTTTCGCCGCTGTGGAAACGTTCTCGCGAATCGCTTGTTCGCGACGTTCGGCTTGATACTCAAGAAACTTCGCAATTTTTCCCGGGTACATCGTGAGCTTGCCGCGCGTCAGGTCAAGCGTGTGGTCGCAAGTCGATTTTAAAAAGGTTCGGTCGTGCGAAACGACTAAACAGCCTTCTCGAAACGAGACAAGAAAATGCGTTGGCTCATCGAGCAACAATAAGTTGGGTGCGTGCAACAACAACGCCGCGAGCTTTACCCTCGTTTGCCAACCACCCGAAAGCGATTTAACCGGGCCAAATAGATAGTCGCCTTTGATCTCAAAACGACCTGCAACCTCTCCGCATTTCCAATCGGGTTGGTCACTATCACGCATGAGAAAATCGAGAGCCGATTCTCCGTCGGCAAATGGATCATGCTGACGCAAGTAGCCAACACGGAGGTTGGGGTGGCGAATGACCTCGCCCGCGTCCAATTCTTCCTCGCCCAACAGAATTCGCAGAAGTGTCGATTTGCCGGCGCCATTGCGGCCGACGAATCCAATTTTGGCGTCGTCGGTGATCGTTGCTTCAGCGTTATCAAGCAGGATTTGGTCGCCAAAACTTTTGTAGGCGTTTCGAATTTGAAAAAGTACAGCCATGGGAGTAAGCGGTCGCGCGGCGCGATTCGTGGGCTCAATATGTGTTTGAGTCGGGCGAGCCAATTAAACGTTGAAACGGATTCAACACGGCTAAAAGCGTGCTGGCCAAACGCAAGAGGTTAGTTGATCAAGCCGATTTGCTCAACCTTTGATCTGTCGTGCTCAGGAGAACTGCAAAGTCGAATCGAAATTCGACTTTCGTTGATTGTTGTGACACTTTCTGGTGGGTAACTTCTGCCGGA
>CAYMFZ010000228.1:0-4591 GCA_964389585.1 uncultured Pirellulaceae bacterium
CCATCGAAGGTTTTGGAAACATTGGCGTCAATTCACTTCAGCTTACAAACCAAGCTGGAGGAACCATTAACGCGAATGTCGCGGCAACGACATTGCAAGTTGATCCAGGGACCATGGGTATGGTGAACACTGGTTTGATGACTGCTTCCAATGGTGGTGAACTTCTATTAAGCGGCGGAGGTGGAGGTGGCTTTTCAAACTCCGGAGTAATTCAGGCCGAGGACGGTTCGCAAGTTCGGTTGACTGGGATTGCAGCCATCAATGGCGGAACGTTGACGACATCTGGCACTGGTCGTTTCGTAGTCGAGGCAAGTGACAATGCCGAGCTAACGGATGTTGATTTTTCGGGCCAGTTTGACGTGCTCAATAATTCGGATCTGGAGTTAAAGGGGACGATCAACAACCAAGGAAATATTTCGATGGAGACATTGGGTAGCAACGTCGATCTTCAAATCGAATCGGCTGTAACCTTGACTGGCGGCGGTTCTATTACGATGGGAGGAACTTCTAACGCGGTCCGGATTCTTGATGAGAACGGCACCGCAGATGGTTCTTTGACGAATGTTAACAACCTGATCGAAGGCCGTGGCAATATCGGATTCAACCGAATGTCATTTGTCAACGAAGCCGACGGTGTGGTCGATGCGAATGTCGCTGGTGCTGCATTAATCGTAGACCCCAATGCGGGAAACATGACAAACAACGGCTTGATGAGAGCAAGCAACGGTGGCGAGCTTCAGCTAACCGGTTCAGGTGGTGGTGTGTTCAACAATAGTGCGGGCGCGATCCGTGCGGAAGACGGTTCTCAAGTTCGGTTAACTGGAATTGCAGCAATCAATGGAGGGACGTTGTCCACTTTGGGTAATGGTCGTTTTCTGGTTGACGCTAGTGACAATGCCGAGCTGACAGATGTTGATTTTTCAGGCCAGTTTGATGTGCTCAATAACTCGGATCTGGAGTTAAAGGGGACGATCAACAACCAAGGCAATATTTCAATGCAAACGTTGGGTAGCAATGTCGATCTTCAAATCGAATCAGCGGTGACGTTAACCGGTGGCGGCTCCATAACCATGGGAGGAACTTCAGGTGCTGTCCGAATTCTTGATGAGAATGGCACCGCGGATGGTTCTTTGACGAACGTAGACAATTTGATCGAAGGACGCGGAAGCATTGGTGCTGACCGGATGTCGTTTATCAATGAAGTCGACGGAGTGGTCGACGCGAACGTAACCGGTGCTTCGCTCGTTATTAATCCCAATGCGGGTAACGTGACGAACAACGGTTTGATGAAGGCGAGCAATGGTAGTGAACTTCGGCTGGATGGTGGAGGCGATGGCGTTTTTAACAATAGCGCAGGAACGATTCGTGCTGAAGACGGTTCTCAAGTTCGCTTGGGCAATATCGCTTCTGTTGTCGGCGGTAATCTGGAAGCAACAAGCGATAGTCGCTTCGTCGTTGAACAAAGTGACAATGCCGAACTGACCGATGTGAACTTTTCAGGCCAGTTTGATGTGCTCAACAACGCAGACTTGGAGTTGAAAGGAACGATTAACAACCAGGGTGACATCTCGATGCAGACATTGGGTAGCAGCGTTGATCTTCAAATCGAGTCGGATGTAACGTTGACTGGTGGTGGCTCCATTACGATGGGAGGCACCTCAACCGCCGTGCGTATTAATGATGAAGTCGGTACAGCGGATGGAGTGCTGACCAATGTTGACAATACGATTCAAGGAAAAGGACAAATCGGCAACAATCGACTCAACGTGATCAACCAAGCTTTGATCGACGCCAATGATGATACGGGTTCGATTACTTTGAATCCCCGCTCTACGGGAGACCAGTTCGTTAACACAGGGACTTTGCGAGCAAGTGGCGGTGGCGCGTTGGTGCTGCATGGTGCTGGAGGCGGAGACTTCTTCAACGATGGTGGCGTGATTGAAGCACTCGACGACTCGACGGTACGTCTTGCGGGAATCGCCAGCGTAGAGGGAGGCGAACTTAGAACATTGGGTACAGGGCATTTCGTAGTTGGCCCTTCTGACAATGCCGAGCTTGCCGATCTGACGCTCAACGGAACATTTGATGTGATGAACAATTCGGATCTTGAATTGTTTGGAAACATCAACAACCAGGGCACGATCAATGTTGTCGGTGGAGGTAGCAATACCGATATTCAAGTCGAGTCAGCCGTTTCGTTGACTGGAGGTGGCGTCATCGCGCTGGATGCAGCCTTCGCAAATACTCGAATTGTTGACGAAGTAGGTTCCGCAGACGGTGAGTTGACGAATGTTGATAATACGATTCAGGGGCGGGGTGTCATTGGCAACAATCGCTTGAAGTTCATCAACGATGCTGGAGGAACGGTCAATGCGAATGCGATGGGAGCAAGTCTCCAATTGAATTCGCGAGATGGAAACACCAATCAAGGTTTCTTTATCGCCTCCAACGAAGGCACTTTCGATATCGTTGGCGATCTAATGAATGACGGAATGGTGCAAGCCGACCTCAACAGCCTTGTCGATGCGAGCGGAGTCTTAACCAACAACTCAACCGGTTCGTTGGTTGGTAACGGTGAAATCGAAGCCGTTTCGATCAACAATGATGGTCGCATTGCACCGGGAGCATCGGTTGGAACGCTGACTTTGGATGCCGACACAGTGTTTGGCAGTACAAGTTTCCTTGACATGGAAGTCGACTCAACGGCGGCCGATTTCCTTTCTGTGTTGGGCCAGTTGCAGCTTGACGGAGAATTGGGTTTGAGCCTGTTGGATGGCTTTATTCCAACCGTTTCCGATCAGTACGTGCTCGCGATGGCCGACGATCCAATCTTGGGATCTTTCAACAACGTGTTCAATGGTGGAACCCTGGAGACGTTAGGTGGCGAAGGAACCTTTGATGTTCATTACGGAGCTTCAAGCTCATTTGGTACCAACTCGGTCGTGATCAACAACTTCAATTTTACTGGCGTGCCCGAGCCGGGCTCGATGTCGGTACTCTTGGCATTGATGACGAGCACTTTGCTGGTTCGAAGAAGACGCGCGTAGTTTATCCGCCAGATAAGTTGATGCGTTTTGGAGAACGCGTCTGAAATGTCAAAGTGACGGGGCTGTGGAACTTCCGCAGTCCCGTTTTCTGATTATTTTAGGGCAAAGCCAATTGAGAAGTAGCGTTGTTTTTGCGATCACTCATCCGCAACGGAAATCTTTACTGTTTCGAACCGATTCTGACGTAAACGAATCAGGCGAACGTTCTCGGTGTTTTCAGGCTCAAGAACTTTTCCGTCTGATGTTACGCACTGATTGAATTTCGCAACGGTGTCAAGATTTTCGAAACGCTCAGTTGTGAAGTGTGTTTTGATCAGATTAAGT
This sequence comes from uncultured Pirellulaceae bacterium, assembly GCA_964389585.1. Classification (GTDB taxonomy): domain Bacteria; phylum Planctomycetota; class Planctomycetia; order Pirellulales; family Pirellulaceae; genus Mariniblastus. Next base: position 3,372 of record CAYMFZ010000228.1, read on the forward strand.
TCCATGTCGAATTCCACCAATTTGTCAGAATCAAGCACCAGCCAGCCGTTTGGTGTTGGCATGATATCGGTTGGATTCGATAGTGACTGATTGCTGAATTCCTCATCTTTCTGAGCGTTGTAGACGCGGATTTCGTTTGTCTCATGGATAGACGCACAAATTGGCTCGGTTGAATGCCATGCAAACGCCGATTGGCCAGAATTCGTTTTGGCCTTAGGGATCTGTTTCGTTTTTTCAAGTAGCTTCGTAACATTGTTCACGTGATAAATTGTTATTCCTTCCTTGGACAACACTGCGAAATAGGGAAGCAAAGGAGAGGGGGTTGGATTCCCTTTTTCTCCAAGATGGTATCGCTCGGGAGAATATGCGGCGCCGTTGTCTCGTCGATCGAGTACAAAAAACGAGTCAATAGTCGAGTTGCGATCATTGCTAGGTCGCCCGATTAGGATTAAGTCTTTCGAGATTTCCAGTTTGTCCCCTTTGAACTCCTTTCCAAGCTCGACGACTTCCAATAGTTCACCAGTCTTGGCGCTGAAAAATCCAAGTTTGTCTTTGTGAACCACTTCGACTCTATTGCGGCTAGAAACTCGATTTCCGCCAAAAGAAAAATTCGTGGAATCGAGAAGTGGCAAAACAATTTTGTCTTTGTAAACTTTTGCGGAAGCCAAGCCCCAAATTCCTCTCGAGCTTGGTCCCCGTTGAAAACAAATGTCAGAATCTGTCAGCGATTCTGATTTAAGGGTTAACGTAGTCTTTTTCTTAGAATCCAAATGGTAGATGTTAGTTTCCGTTTCGACATAGACATCAGTCAGTCGCGCGTGAGCATCAATCAAGTCAGTGAGATCAATTTTTCCATCCGCATTTAAGTCTGCGATTTTCAACGTTCTTGAACTAAACGTTGTTGACCCAAAATTACGGTGTTTTTTTGCTTCTTCGAATGAAATCTTCCCGTCTTCGTCGATGTCCAGTTGGGCCAAAACCTTATTTGCCTTTGCTTTGTATCTTGCTTCGGCGGCGGCAAGTTTCTCGGGATTGGTTTGTTTGACGCGTCTTGTCACCGATGTCGAAACGATGATCGAGCTCGAATCGGAAGACCATTGAATGTCGATCAGATTTCCATCGAATTCATAGGAGTCAATTTCTTTTCCACTTTCGACGCTAAAAAGCCGAATTCTCTTCAGGTCTTTTGCCCACTTGGCCGCCCGTTTTTCAATTTCATT
>CAYMFZ010000228.1:4691-8194 GCA_964389585.1 uncultured Pirellulaceae bacterium
TGCCAATGAGAATTCCATGGCTTGTTGGAGGCATTTGCTGAGCGTTGAAGTCAATTGCTGCTTCGTGTTCGGTTTTAGGAAAGACCTCGACGAGCATCGTATTAAGTTGTGAGACGCAAACTAGACTTTGATCGTCGAGCGACCAATTGAGTTTGGCGTGTCCATGCCAATTTTGAATTGACCCTTTTGCTGGTTTGAATTCCTGTTTCGTTTCTGTGCCCGATTGAAGATGCTTGACTAACAACCAATGTTTGACTGACAAATCGGAAGTTGGCCCGGATCTCGTTATCTTAGTCGCTACGACTTTCTCAAACCGATGATCATACGCATACGAAAGCCACCCGAGTTCCTTGTTTAGCAACATCGTTCGCTCGAACTTCTCAAGATCCCAAATTTCCCAAGTGTCAGATTTGCGGATGGCGATTCGATTGTCATTAGGTAGAAACTGATTTTGCTCGGCACCTGCAAAAATGTGAAACAACTTCTTCTCTCGCAGGTCCCAAACTTTCACGGTTTTGCCTTCGGTGTCTGTCGTCGCTAGGAAACGGCGATCGTAAGAAAGCGGGTGTTTGGAAATGTCGCCTCGAATTCCAAAGTTGGAATGTGCGAAAACTTTTTGTTCAACCAAATCGTAAAACGTCAGATCGGTTTTGGATTGAAGTGCCAGAAGTAATCCATCCCAAGACCAAGCGATTCTCTGTGCCTCACTTGGAATGACATCGATTATTTCTGCCTGGTTTTCAATCAGCTTCCAAATCACAATGTTTTTTCGCTTGTTGCCGTTTTCAACGACAGCGAGGACGTTGGGTTCCGGAGACCAGTTGATTTGTTGAACGCTGTCTTGAACCGGAATCATTAAGACCAATTCGCCCTTGCGATTCCAAATGCGAACGAAACCATCCGTATCGCGTTTCCCAAAAGTTGCGAACAAAGTTCCGTTGGCATTCGGCTCCTCAACCCACGCGTTGAAGATCGGCTCAATGGTCCAGTTCTGGGCTCCACTTCGATCGAATGGTTTGGTGACGGTTGCATTTCTCGCAATTGCTTGCCCGTCGTGGATGTCGAGCTTGCGACGAAGTGATTCCGCAACGAGCGTTGGCAGTTTGGCCAAACTAGTTTTGGGGATTGAGGTGGTGGGCGATGAAGTTTCATTCTCCACCGGGAGATTTGAAACGATGCTTGATTGAGAATCAGCCGTTGGTTTCAAAGTCACTTTTACGATCTGTTTTTCGCCGCGGCGGATCGCGATAACTTCTGAAGAAAGTTTGTACTCTCCCTTCGCGTCACTCATCTCAAGCTGATAGACGCCACTAGGAAGTGGGTGGTCGCCGATTGTGATTTTGAATTGTTTGCCGTTGGTTGGGTCAAGGACTGTTACCTCTTCGTTTTCAATGCTGACGTTTACCGAAGGATCAGCTTCGACGACCAAAGTTCCTTTGTCGTTGAAATTGAAAAGAAGGAATCCAAATGCCAAGATCGCGGCCCCGGCGACGGCGGAGAGGATTGCGGTCTTGATGGGTGGGTTGCCGCGCAGAACAGTTGAGGACAACGGTTCTACATTTCGATCAGCGTTGGTCCCTGAGTTGGTTGAGTTGAGTTTCGCAATTAATTCTTCCGCTGATCCAATTCTCTCTTCAGCAGATTTTTTGAGAAGTGATTGGAGGATGGTGATCGTTTCGTTGGGGATGTCTGTTTGGTTTGTTGGCAATTCAAGCGATTCATTGGCAACCGACATCATCGTCGAAAAGATGTTTGATTTTTCGAAAGGAGAATTACCCGTCAACATTTCGAACAGAACAGAGCCAACACTGAACAAATCGCTTCGCGCGTCAAGCTCGTTGCCTTGGACCTGCTCAGGTGACATGTACCGCGGAGTGCCAAGAATCGTGCCGGTTGCTGTTAAGTTCGTCGTTTCGTTAACGACTCGGGCCAAACCGAAATCGAGCAACTTAATATCACCTTCGCTGGTGATCCAGATGTTCTCAGGTTTGATGTCACGATGGAGAAAACCTAGTTCATGGGCATAGCGAAGTCCCTCCGCAATTTGCAAAGTGATTTTGGTCGCAATGTCATGCGAAAGCTTGCCTTCGACCGCAAGCTTGTCACGGAGCGATTGGCCATCCAGCAACTGCATCACCAAATACGGAAGTTCCCGATGCTCACCGACGTCAAGGACTGTGACGATACGATCGTTACGCAGGCTGGCTGATGATTTTGCTTCCCGCGCGAAACGGGCTTTCGCATCGAAGTTGACAGACAATGAAGGATGCAATGTCTTGATGCAAACGAGTCGCTCAAGCTCGGGATCTTCTGCTTTAAACACGAGCCCCATGCCGCCGCTGGCGATGAATTCGAGAACGCGATATTTGCCGATTCGGCCTAGCTCGTCTGCAGATTGTGGTTGTGAGAGCACGCGAGTCAAATCTTCGTCGCTGATTGCTCGGCGCGGGACCAGCTTTTGAAGTTGATCGACCAATTCGTCAACGTCCGTGTCGTTGGCGTTGTTGCTGGTGCTTCGAATGGTGTCGATTAACGAATCAGAATCGGGTTCAACTTCAGGAACTTGATTGGCAGGATCACTGAGGTAACGCTCACACAATTGGGATTCGTGATCGTTGGCTTCGCCGGACAAATATTTTTTCAACAAAGATGGATCCATGGCAATCATCGTATTTTCCGGGCAAAGAGTATCTTTAAATATAAATTACGAACCCAAACAAATTATCGTGTCTCGTAATTATAAATTTTTCTCCAAGTCCAATGAAAAAAACGCCGCTACTCCCAAAGTCCGTCCAGTTCTCGTTTTAACCGATTCAGAACCCGACCCCGGGCAAGATAGACGGCGTTAACCGAGATTCCCAATTCCTGTGCGACGTCAGTTGCCGACCTTCCAACTGCAACATGTTCCCAACAAGCTTTCCAAGTCGTTGGCGAGAAGTTCTTTTGCATCAATTTCATCGCCGCCTTCGCCAAGTGATCGCGGTATTCTTGCTGAGTCAAATAGTCCGTGTCGTTTTGACTGGCAAGTTCGATCCGTTCAAAAAACGCCGGCTCCGTCTTGCGATTGCGTTTTCTAATTAGGTCTCGCGTCTTATTCAGCGTGACAGTTCGCAGCCAGCCGCGGAAGCTTTTCTTCGCGTCGTATTGAAAGCTTGAAACCTGACTCAGCAAGACGATGAAAACGTCCTGCACGATATCGGTTCGGTCAGGTTCCGCAATTCCGAGATCCGAAATCCAGCGGTGAACGAGAGGCGTGTAGAGAGTGACGAATTTGGACCACGCAACAGAATCCTGCTTGCTCCGCAACTGTTGTAAGAGACTAATTCGCGTTGAATGGGACATGTCGACTACGTTTGCTCTTTGTTCGCATGAAGAGAATTCAGATGGCTTTCTGACATGCTCCAATCATAACGTGCGGACAGCGACCGTGCGGGTTTGGTTAAAGATTGAAGTCCTGTCGTGAGGCTTCATCAAGCGTTGATGTCGGGCCGAAGAAGTAGAAC
>CAYMFZ010000228.1:8204-8510 GCA_964389585.1 uncultured Pirellulaceae bacterium
TAGGAATTCACACGCTGTTGATGTAATCAAGCCGCCGACGATTACTGTCGCGACGGGATACAGAATTTCGCGCCCTGGCAGATTTCCGGCGATGATGAGCGGTAACAATCCGATCCCCGTGGTCAATGTCGTCATCAGCACGGGCGTCATGCGGTCGAGACTTCCGGTTAAGATTGTCTCCTGAGTGATTTCGTTGACCTGCGGTATGTCGGAGGGATCGGCTTCTAAGTGTTCTGTGTTGGCCAACGCATTTTCTGGTTTCGACAAATAAGTCGAGACCAACAGTAAGCCATTCCTCGCAGCGAT
>CAYMFZ010000229.1:0-5371 GCA_964389585.1 uncultured Pirellulaceae bacterium
CTGCTCGTACAGATCAAACGACTCCGGCCGGGTAGACGCCTGATGGATAACTTGAGCGCTGCCACCAGGTTGGAATTCGACATTGATTCCCAAATCCTCCATCGCTTTTTTGCGAAGCGGTTCTTGTAAAGTCACGTGGGTTCCGAGCACACGAATCGTCGGTTGGCGTTTGATGTGAATGTAGGGCGCAACACCCGCATAGACCGTGGCACCTATTGCCGATTGCAGTAGCTCTCTGCGGTTTTGTTTCATGGTTTGCCTAAACGAGCGTACAAAACAGTAAAGTAAGAGAATGTTTGATAAGGCTCGATATTCTACGATGATTATGCAAGCGTTCTAAGCCGTCTCAGTCGTTTTTGATCCGCAAATTCAAAGTTTTTTGCAAACGACTTCGTTTCAAAAAGTGAAAAGATCATGCTGCACGGAATTGCAGTCAGTCCCCAGTGAAAAATTGGAATTGAAAAAGCAACGCAAGAATTGTTTGGATAAGCCACTTGTTCCTAATTGGTTGAAGTCTAGTTCGCAAAACGTCGTCTTGTCTCTTGTAAAAATTTGGAGTTGAAAATGTTGTTGAAACATGTTTGCTCGGCGTTAAAAATCTTTAACAAAATTTTTGGATTACTGGCAAGTTGTCTTATTGGCCAACAAGTTCGATTTCGGATTTCGATTCGGCGAGTGCCAGTCGTTTCAAATGGACTAAGGCTTTAGTCATGGAGATGTGAGCCTTTCTTTTCACGCGAGTTCTTTCACTATTGGACCCGATTCATCGAATTACGTGTACAATTTGCTCAACTTTTACACTGGGTAGATCATGATTCTTCACGTTGATATGGATGCATTTTATGCTTCGGTCGAATTGCGCGATGATAATCGACTTGTCGGCAAACCCGTCGTCGTTGGTGGATCCCCCAAAGGACGTGGTGTGATCGCGGCTGCCAGTTACGAGGCGCGAAAGTTTGGCGTTCACAGCGCGATGCCGTCTTCGCAAGCGATTCGAAAGTGCCCAACCCTGGTCTTTGTCAAGCTGCGGATGGAGCACTACGCTGCGATCTCAAAACAGATTCGTGAGATCTTTTTTCGATTTACTTCTCTCGTTGAGCCGCTCTCGCTCGACGAGGCGTTTCTAGACGTAACGGGAAGTGAAAAACTGTTTGGCGATGGACCGACGATTGGGCGTGAAATAAAAAAAGTGATTGCCAGCGAACTGGGGCTGGTTGCTTCAGTTGGCGTTGCTCCCAACAAGTACCTTGCCAAAGTTGCGAGTGATCTTGATAAGCCAGATGGATTTGTGGTTGTTCAGTCAAGCGAAATTGAATCGTTCCTGGATCCGCTTCCTATTTCAAGAGTTTGGGGGATCGGTCCACAGACCGCCAAGAAGTTTAAGTCGTTCGGTGTCGAGACGATTGGACAGATTCGCAAGCTTCCGCGTGACACGCTGGACCGAGCCTTTGGACTAAACAGCGAACACTTCTGGCGTTTGGCACGTGGGCTCGACACTCGTGAAGTCGTTCCTGATCGAATTGCAAAAACAGTTTCGCATGAGACGACTTTCTCGGTCGACATCGACGACGATGAAACACTCGAGGCGTGGTTGCATGAGTTGACCGATCAGGTCGGTCGACGGTTGCGTCGGCACTCGATTTTTGGAAAGACGATACAAATCAAAGTTCGTTTCGCCGGGTTCCATACCATCACTCGGGCGAAGACGATTGGAACACCCAGCCAAACAACCGAGCAATTGTGGCAAATAGCAAAAGCACTTCTTCAAAAAGTTCGCGCCGAAGATCGACGCAGTGTACGTCTTCTTGGAATGGGTGTCAGTAATTTAACAGGCAACGAAAAAAAGCAACAAAGCTTGTTTGATCAAAATGAAGCCGTCAAAGAAAATCGCTTGGACAAGGCTGCCGATTCGATTCGCGATCGGTTTGGAAGTTCGGCAATGAAACGCGGAAGTAGTCTTGAACACAAAGTGAGATACCGATCAGACCCGCGCGTTAATGAATAGCCACTCACAGTTGCTCGGTTCACAGTCTTGTCATAGTCGGTGGAGTGGTGCTGAACCGTGACGCCGAAACTTTAGTCGCATTTGGTGTTTTGGATATGAATTTAGTGGTGGCTAAAGCATTGCAAGCGATTTTTTGCTTCACTTTAGTTGCTTTAAACACTGTCCATTTGGTGATCCTGCAAACACTGCGAGGTAACTTCTGCTTTTTAGTTGGATGGTTCATTTGAAATCGGATTCTTGCCGAAAATGGTTGCATGGAAGCCGTCAGTCAGCATGCATGTAAAGTTGCCAATCGAGTCGCGCTGGGAATGCGCTATGGGGAAGCATCTGGACATCGAGTTAACGCGAGGCAGATTGTAAAAGATGCTGTGGATTCTACTTGCGACTTGCTGGACGTAATTGACCCAGTTCAACTTAGGCAGTGGTTCGAGCAGTTTGAGTCGGTTTATAAAGAAGCTGCCAACTTGCTGATCGATGATCCGGTCCGCTGGTCGAAGTTCCTTGGTTCTCAATGCGATGTTTTGCATTCAGTTGGTTTGCATCAAAAAACGATTGCAGGTCTGGGCGATGAGCTTGCGGTTTGGCAGCGAAAGCCAATTGCGTTTGAGGCGTTGGCTGATGCCCTCGATGGGTTGGCTGGATTGGTTGCCGACCATGCAGCCGCGTTGGGAGAAGCAATCGAAGGACAAGCGGGGCGCGAGGCAAAGTCATTGCGCCGAACAGAACTATTTTCAAACTCCGTAAGCGGATTGGCGGTTGTTCTTGTCTCAATCAACCAAGCGATCAAAGCTGGCGACCCACGAGATGCTGACTGCGCGGCACTGGCAACCTTTGGAGCCAACTTGACGATCAAGTCAGTTGTTCCGCTTTGGAAAGCCTGTGGCCTTGTTTAAGAGCATTAAGAATACTTGATTTGAACGCAGCCATCTATTCTGTCATTCTGCCGTCACAGCGCTAACACGCACGAAGCTTCGATGCGGAAGTTTCATTGGCAATTTGATCCATTGCGTCGAGCGTTGCTTGTTCAACCGCGGCTTGCCAACTCGGCAGCTCTTTATATTGTTCTTTTTCGTGGGCAAAAATAATCCCTCTCGAGCTGTTGATGATTCCCCCTAGTCCATTTTCATCCAACCCTCCGGCAACATCTCTCGCGGTTCCGCCTTGGGCGCCAAACCCCGGGATCAGAAAAATGGTTCGTGGCATGTTTGCCCTAAGTCTCGCCAACTGCTCCGGGTGTGTCGCCCCGACGACCGCACCGATGTTGCCGTAACCTGATTCGCCAACATGCTGAGACGACAAAGTTTCAATTTGTCGGGCGACGATTTCAAACAACGCTTCGTCCCCTGCCCCGTTGCTTTTGATCCTTTGGTCTTGAATCGTTCTGCTTCCGGGGTTGGAAGTTTTAGCCAAGACAAAAATTCCACTTCCTGTTTCATTCGCGGTATTCACAAACGGTTCGAGGCTATCGTCTCCAAGATACGGGTTTACCGTCAACGCATCGCAACCCCATGAGCTAACGGGTTTGGGACCTAGAAAAGCTCTTGCGTAAGCGGCGGCTGTTGAGCCGATGTCGCCTCGTTTGGCGTCCATGATTACCAGCAAGCCATTCGCACGTGCGTGATCAATGACACGAGCAAGCGCAATCATTCCATCCGGACCGGCTTGTTCGAAAAAAGCTGATTGGGGTTTTACGGCCGGAACGTGATCGGCAACGACATCAATGATCTCGCAAGCAAACTTGCTATAGGCTTTGGCGACAGCAGAGAAGTCTTCAGGGTTTTCGACTGAAAGCGGCTCCGGTAACTGGCCAACTCGCGGATCCAGTCCAACGACTAACGGAGTTTGTTTGGTCTTGATCGCATCGTTCAGTCGGTCAGCAAAGTGATTTTGATGGGGCAGATTCATATTTCAGTAGCGGAGATCGAACTAGTCGGAAGCGGGGATGCTTGGTCGCGCATTAATCGTTCAAGCTAATCGTTCAATATAGCGAACAGTCTTATTGGCGTACTATTCCATGAAGCTACTTAAAGAGAGAGCCTTTCCCACAACTTGTGAGCCGTAGGCGCTAGCCTCGGGCCAGTTAGTTGAGCGGGTGGACGTTCTACTGGTTTATCCTCGCCCGAGGCTAACGCCATCGGCTCACTGATGATCGGGATGAATGTCCTGTCCGAGTTCAAGAAACTGAACTTTTTCTTTAGGAGTTGGGTTCCCATGAAGGTCAAATTCGAGATTCTGGAGAACAATATCGCTTGACAGTCGTAACTAGAGAGAGAATACTAGCTTTAGTCGGGCCGCCACAATCAATTCGTATTGATTTTGGCATTTCAAGATGTGTTTTAGGCAATTTTTAACTTGCTTTTTCTTAGGTTACCTGGTTCTCCTTCTGAACCTGGGTGAGCCGCTGCATCATGCTCCGATTTTCGGTTACCACGGCGATCATGCTCAGTGCAGCCATAGCCATTCTTCTTGTTGCCATTCGCACTCCCATTCAAACGCACGTTCGAGTTCCTCGGAATCAATCGAAAACGATCTGTCTGGCTTAGGTCACGATTGCAGCCTCTGCCAATTCTTCAATCATTTCAACGTTGTTGTCACTGAGTTTCAATTCTTAGAAACGGTTGCGACCACGTTTGTTTGCGATCCTGGTAAACCTCAACAAGGGTTTGCTTCTATTCTTGTTCCCGCCGCGCGGGGTCCCCCACGAGTTTTCTGCTAAGCATCCGAAGCGCGTGCACGCGCTTTCGTGTTTCAAAGGTTGAATCCCTGCGCGATCTTCGCGCGGAATCTTGGATTCAATTGGCTGGCATTTTTAGAAAACCATTGTCGAGTGCAACCTGCACACTTTGCTTGTCATCGTCCAAGGCGTTTAAACAAACCGTTTAACCATGCCGCTTGATGATCGATAGGCGTTCCGAGTTACCGTCGTGGGCACCTGCATGTTCTGGCGGCCCGACTTCCGTTTGCGCTAGTGGGCTGTCTGCGGCGGCTTTTTTAAGTCATTAACTTTTGGATCAATGACGGACCCCAGTTCTTCATTGATAAGTCAGGAGAGTTCCGATGTTTAGAAATCAATTTATCGTTGACCGTAAGTTTAAACGTGACGGCTTTACGCTCGTTGAGCTGTTGGTCGTAATCGCCATTATCGGAATCCTGATTGGGATGTTGCTACCAGCAGTCCAATCTGTTCGAGAGGCAGCAAGACGTACTGTCTGTGCGAACAATATTCGCCAGCTTGGTTTGGCACTGTTGAACTATGAATCCGCTCACCAGCATTTCCCTGCAGGATACACTTCCACCTCGACACGGGACGGCAGCGTTCCGTCGGGCGTCGCGATTAATAGCGAGACCTGGGACGCGGGTCCTGGT
>CAYMFZ010000229.1:5381-8433 GCA_964389585.1 uncultured Pirellulaceae bacterium
GTTTTGAACTATGAATCGGCTCACCAGCAATTTCCAAAGAATCAAATTGGTCCGGGAGTCGCTAATGGAAGTGGGGGCCACGGAACTGGCTACTACAGTTGGTTGGTCGAGCTTTTACCAAATCTTGAGCAAGGCAATCTCCACAATCAGTTTGACTTGAGGATCAACAACGGCGACGGAGCAAGTTACAAGCTAGATGCGTCGCATCCAAATGCGTTGGCAGCGAGTACATTGGTCGAAACGTTTCTTTGCCCTTCGGATACACCGAATCTAAATAATGAAATCATTCTAGGTTCAGCCAATCCCGCCCCTGGCAATTACGCGGGCAACGCGGGTTGGCCATCGTATGCCACCGGCTATACGGGTGAGCGAGGTGCGTCAGGAATTTACAACGGCGCTATTCCCTTGGAGCATCCTTCGTCGCCAGTTTCGTGGCACGCAAAAAGAATTGGAATGCACAGTTTTTCTGATGGCACTTCCAATACGGCACTGCTTTCTGAGCGTCTGATTCAATCTGGAAATAGTGCTTCGGAAATCCAGAACGGTGACAACCGACTTCGTTCATTGCACATCTTGGAGCGGTTCGAGACTCTCTCAGAAATTGTCGATCAGATGTCAAGCTCACACGCTCACGTGTTTGAGTCTGCTCATATTGGCCGCTCGTGGTCAAGTGGTTCACCATTGGTCGCGCCAACCTATATGCACGTTCAAACTCCCAACTCATTAATGGGCCACTACGGTACCAGCATGGAAGAGGGAGATTTTGTTGTTACAGCCAGTAGCCGCCACACCGGTGGCGTGAATCTGGCTTTAGTTGATGGTTCGGTGCAATTTGTGTCGAGCAATGTTTCTCAGAAGGTGTGGTGGGCTGTCGGGAGTCGGAACGACGGTCGAACAGAATCACTTGCTGAATAATTTTTTGTTTTCAATTGGAGTTTAAGAATGAAGTTTCGAGTACTGGTCCCGACAATTGCGTTGTCGCTGATGGCCACAAGTCTATTCGCCCAAGAACACTCAGATATTGACTTTGGGTATGATTCTCAAATGAATCCGATGTCGCTGATCATCGAAGGCGATGAGTTTACAACAGATGGGATTCTGCTGTTTGAAAGTGCAATGGAAGTGCTTGATCCGTTTAATCCGGATGACTTTAGTTCTGATGAACCGGGGTTCGCGACAAACCCAAGCGACCCACTGTTGGTGAACGAAGACGATCAGATTTTTCTCAACATACTTGATGCGTCTACAGCATCTAGTTTTGGAGTCGGATACGTCAATTACTACAATCCCGATACGGATTCCCTTGAGGCACAAGGCCGACTTGGGATCTACGACAATTCAGCCTCGACGATGGACTTGATCCTCAACGGAGGTTCGATCGAATCTGGCCTCAATCCTCAATTCCTCGGATTGGGAGACGAAGACGGTGACGTTCACGATCACATCATTGTCGACTTGTTGGATGATTCGTCAGCACCTAACGGAGCCTATGGTGTTCTGTTTCAGCTTCAAAGTGATTTCGCTGCAGCTGATGGAACGATGGATTTGACATCTGATCCATTTTGGATTGTTTGGAATCATGGCATGGATGAAGAAGACTTTGATTCTCAAGCACTTGCCCGTTTTGGATTCTCATCAGTTCCGGAACCAGGTTCGGTTTCGTTGCTTGGATTGGGTTTCGCGGCGTTTCTTGTACGTCGTCGACGCAGCTAGGAAGCATGGTTCTGCATTTACTCGGATTGGTGTCATGCCAGTCCGAGTAACGCGGGATTTTGAAGGGCTTCTGGGAGCCTATCAGTTTGTCTAATCAGGTCTTCAATGAGGTAATTCAGGATGATCCGAAGTGTTAAGCAGTTGTTTGCTTTGATGCTACGACTTGCGAACCATGACTTTTGCCCAAACTGGAATTGGATTATCAATTGGTTAAAAGAGCCAATTGGATGGGTCGTTACCGCGATCGTTTTCTCAACTCTGGTTGGACTTCTAATCGGACCCCAAGGCTACATCCTGGCCTTTGCATTCCTAGCGTTGTTGGCTCTGGGAATGGTTTGGCCTTGGCTTTCGATGAAGGGCATTCGCTGTAGTTTGGTTCTTCCCGATCGACGTGTTTCTGAAAACCAAGAATTAGTCATTGTCTTTAAGGTGAAAAACTACTGGCCGTTGCCAGTGTTTGGCATGATGGTCAAAGGCGATTTTCTCCAAGCGTTAGACGTTGATGAAGAACCGATCGCATTCTCGCTGAAGCGTGTTGCCGCCTGGTCGGACTCAGAGTTTCGAATTCCAATCAAGCCGCGTCGAAGAGGCCGATTGCCAACCGGCAAAGTCCACGTAACGAACGGGTTTCCATTTGGGTTGATTGATGTTTCCAAAGAGGTGATCCATTCCGAAAGCGTGCTCGTTTGGCCGTCGTGCGAGACGCTGGAAGGGTTTCCAGTTTCCGAGTCGACACGATTCAGCTTGCAAGGCGCACTAAAAGACCGCTCTGGCAATGATGGTGATTCGATCGGTGTTCGATGTTATCGCGATGGAGATCGACTTCAAAATATCCATTGGGCTCAAACGGTTCGGTCCCAAAGATTAATGGTCAGAGAACGTCAGACGATTGCTTCGACCGGCGCGACGATTTTGTTGGACTTGTCCCCCGCCAATCACGTCGGACATGGAGTCGATAACAGTCTTGAATGGGCGATACGGATCGCTGCAAGTATCTGTAGTCATCTGCACGAAACCCAGTCACCCGTTCGCATTGTCTGCTTGGGCCTACCGAATCTCAATCAAGTAACAGTCAATAATCAGACCGGCCTCCGAGCGGTCATGGATTTTCTGGCAGACCTGCCGACGCTTGAAGAGGCATTGGTGCTTTCAAAAAAGTCGTTGTCTCCCGCTTGCCAAGCCAGACACTCGTTAGCGGGCAGCGAGCGCGTGTTTTTGGTTGGTACGAATCGTTCAAATTTGGCGCAAACAATACGAATGCCCAACGTCACACCCATCGTGATCGACTTCGCAGGGTTTGCGACTGAGGGCCAGGCAATTCCAAACCAAGACATTGAGG
>CAYMFZ010000230.1:0-8417 GCA_964389585.1 uncultured Pirellulaceae bacterium
CTAGTGGTTGGTCCAACCTGAAGTGCTTGTTGTGAGCCGCGACGCGTAAGCGGCCGGGTGCGTAAAACAAAGGCTCACGTCCCATCGGCTCACAGTGCGAGCTGGTCAAGTCAGCTTTGGCGGACGACTAGAAGTTTGGCCTCTTGAGAATTTCGGCAACAAGAATGGCTTGGCCCACCGATTTCGGATCTTGAAGTAGTTCTCTGATATCGCCAGCCACGAGCGAAGTCCGTTTGCCAAAAATGGCAGGACTTGGATTATCCGTAATGGTTGGCGTGTCATCAATTACGGTGATGTCGTGATCAAGTCGTTTGTGAATTCGCTTGTCGACTTCATCATGCACACTGACGATTCGATCACCAAGGTTTTCAGCATGCCGCGCGATGCTTGAAGTGTCGATATGACTCTTGACGTGATCAGCAACACTTTCGTTGCGGATATTTGGCTGCTTCCTGAGTTGTTGACGAGGAGGTTTTGGTTGAGAAACCGGACGTGGTTGCACGACCTCAACATCCTCGATGATTATTGGTTGCTGGGGCCGCTGTTGGGCAGGTTGTTGGCGCCGTGGCGGTTGTTGGCGCGAAGGTTGCTTTGGGGGTGGTTGTTGACCACCCTTTTGTTGCTGGCGCCGCTCGGCCGCCTTTCGCAAAAATTCTTCAATATCGCGTGCCATTTACGTTGACCTAAACCAAACTTCTTGATTCTTGATGGGAACAGTTGAGGACAACTGTTCTACACTGCCGGTTGCTTGAGACGTTATTGTCTCATGCCGTCCCTTCAGGACTCGGTTTGTGGAATTTAATGCAACCACGGACTTACGTCCGTGGCTACTAGCTGCCGTGCCTATCGGCACTAACTCCACTTTCCTCGCGTCTCTTTAATCAACTCTCTCTTACTCTTACTCTTACTCTTACTCTTACTCTTACTCTTACTCTTACTCTTACTCTTAAAACTACCCTCGCTTCGCATAGGGGCTTGGCGCTATTTCACGGAGTGAAATGCCACTATCTTTTTTCCACTAATCACCGCGAGCTTCCAACATCAGACTTTATTCGTGCGATTTGTGTTATTCGTGGACAGCTTTCTTCTAAATTTCAAATTCCAAAAACACACTCGTTCACATTAGCCGCCTGACGAACTTCCTGAGGAAATTGACTTTCTCATGTCCGTATCTGCCTGAACATTCCTCAGCTTGTAGTAATCAAGAATCCCTAGTTTTCCGGATCGGAAGCTATCGGCCATTGCGACAGGAACTTCGGCTTCAGCGGAAACAAGTTTGGCTCGGCTTTCTTCAATCGCCGCCGTATTCTCTTGCTCTTGCGCAACGGCCATTGCACGACGGCCTTCGGCACGAGCACGTGCGACTCGCGTGTCGGCTTCCGCCTGGTCAGCACGAAGCCTCGCACCAATGTTGTCGCCGACATCAATATCGGCGATGTCGATGGAAACGATTTCAAAAGCAGTTTGTGAATCGAGTCGTCGAGCGAGCACAGCCTTCGAAATCATATCGGGATTTTCAAGCACCTCATTGTGAGTCGCCGCCGAACCAATGGCACTCACGATCCCTTCTCCAACGCGAGCAATGATCGTTTCTTCTGTTGCTCCACCAATCAACTGTTGAAGGTTTGAGCGAACCGTTACTCGAGCGCGGACTTTCAACTGAATTCCGTCTTTGGCGACCGCATCGAGTGAACGACGAGATGAGCCACGTTCAGGACAGTCAATCACCCGAGGGTAGACACTCGTCTGAACGGCTTCGAGAACATTACGGCCGGCCAAGTCGATGGCGGTTGCCTCGCGGAAACTTAACTGAATCGTTTTGGCTTTGTTGGCAGCGATCAAAGCTCGCACAACTAGTGGCACGTTGCCACCGGCGAGATAGTGAGCTTCGAGGGCTTTGGTGGTCATCTCCGGTTCGTTCAAACGGGCTTGAACCGCCATGATTTTACTGGGAACGATCACGCTGGGTTTGACTTTTCGAAATGACATTCCGACTAGATCAAAAAATGTGACCTTGGCACCCGTGAAGAACGACTGGATCCACCATCGAAAGTAAGACAGAAAAAAAGCAAAGACGACAAACAAAAAGAACAGCACCACCAAAACAATGGCGATGATGATAATTTGCTGAGTGGTCAAAGTATCTTGAGCAAGCAGTAGTTGATTCATAGTTTGCTAATCAGCATGGAATTCGGAAGCAAGTAAGCGCTGCCGCTCATTCTAGAAGATTGCGCACGGCAAAAGTAGTACGCAACGAACTTTTGAAACTGAATTCGAGCAGTTCGAGCAATGCCCGAAATTCATTCGTTGAATTGACTGATTTGGCAAACCGGCAAAACGTTGTGATTTCGGAGAAATCAACGACTTTGATGAAGATCTCCCATCGTCGCTGAACGCCTGCAACTAAAGCGAAAATTAACGCATCGAATTGCCAAAACAAACTCTACAGTTCGAGCTTCGTCCATGCCGAGTTGTTGTTTGAAGAAGCGACGGCGGCTTCGATAAACGCCATGCCTTCGACACCGTCTTGAACGGTTGGAAAATCATACCCCTCGGCACGTGGGAACTTTCCTTCGATCTCATCAGCGATTGCTTCAGCCGCTCCGAGATAGACATTGGCAAAGGCTTCGATGAAGGCTTCGGGGTGTCCGAAGGGAAGCCGAGTGTTTTTGCCGCAGACTTCGCCGTTGTAAACATTCCCGCGACGATGAATCTGTCGTGGCTGTTCGGCGAATTTTACAACCAACTCGTTTGGATGCTCTTGATGCCATTCCAACGAAGCCTTCGTTCCGTAGATGCGAATGTTCAAATTGTTTTCATCACCCGTCGAAATTTGCGACGCGTACAAGACACCCTTGGCTCCGCCTTTGTAACGAATCAACATGTTGCCATCGTCGTCGAGTGGCCGCCCCGGAATGAAGGTCGTCAACTCGGCAGCGAGTTCATCGATCTCTAAACCAGTAATATATTTCGCTAGGTTCTCAGCATGGGAGCCGATGTCACCAATGCAATTCGAAACACCCGACACGCTTGGGTCCATTCGCCAATTCGAAATTGCACCGTCCTCTTCGTCATTGAGTGCGGTGATTGCGTAGCCTTGAGGATACTCGGCGACGATCTTGAGAATTTTGCCAAGCTTGCCATCTGCCACCATGGCTTTGGCTTCTTTGACCATTGGGTATCCGGTGTAGTTATGTGTTAAAGCGAAAACTTTACCTGACGCTTCAACGACTTTGGCAAGTTCCTTTCCTTGCTCCAGCGAAAACGCTAATGGCTTTTCACAAATCACATTGATTCCGGCTTCAAGAAAGGTCTTAGCAACGTCGAAGTGCAGATCGTTTCGGGCAACGATTGAAACAAAGTCGATACGTTGGTCTTCGGAAAGCGCGGCCTCTTTCTCGGCCATCTCTTGGTAGCTCGTGTAAACGCGCGTGGGATCAAGCATGAAGTCTTCGCCAGACAATCGGCTTTTTTCGGCGTCCGAAGAAAACGCACCGGCGACTAGCTGAATTTTTCCGTCGAGTGATGCAGCCATTCGGTGAACCGAGCCAATGAAAGCTCCGCGTCCGCCGCCAACCATTCCCATTCGGATTTTTCGATTAAGTGACATTGGCTATTCCTCGTTTGGTGTTGGGTTTTAGTTTTTAGGCGAAAGCAAGTTTGGTACTTGCTTTCTCGCACGCGGAGTCAGTCTCGGCATGGATTGAGATTGCGTCAAATGGGTCGCAGCGGAGCCGCTGATGCAGCCCGTTACTAAAAGGCATTTCAAAACTTTTTTTCAGGCATTTGGTAGTGGACGAGGCAACGAGTCCTCCGATATTTTTATCACATCAAGGACTCGTTACCTCGTCCACTACGTCAAATTCAGGTTTTGAAATGCCCTCTAGACAGAGCTCAGTAACGAGATTGAGTTTGACACCGAGCAGGAAATCAAACGTTAAACCGATACCGGCTTGCCTGATTTTGCTGATTCGTAAATTGCGTCAATCGTTTTCATCAGTGTCAGGGCCTGATCGGGAGTATTTAGTGGTTCTTCCGTTCCTTCGATCGCGCCAATGAAGTTAGCAGCCGAACGCTTGCGGCCCATGTCTTCACACTCTTCGACTTCGATTGTCTTATCAACCGACTTGCCGTCTTCTTGGACGTAAATTTCGCAAGTGTCGATCGCTGTGTCATCTAAACCATCCGAACCAAAAAGACGTTCGACCTTTCCGCCTGCTTTGGATCCTTGAAACACGACGGAGACTTCTTCTCGCTTGACCATTTCTGCCCAAGAGACTTGCATCGTGAGAACCTGACCAGTTTCAAATGTAACAAACCCGTGTGCCGCCGCTTCGACATCCGTCTTGCCATCGGCGACATCCGGAATTCCCCATGGACCCTTGAAATCTTTGTTATCAATAAAGTCATCAAACGTCGCACCAACGACATGGGTCGGTTTAGGATAGCCCATGAAGTACATCGCTAGATCAACCATGTGCAGCAAGTCGATCAACGGCCCGCCACCTGAGAGGGCTTTGGTCGTGAACCAACCGCCGAAACCAGGAATCCCGGTTCGACGAATCCATTTAGCTTGCGCGGAGTTGATCTTGCCCACGGTACCATCGCCAATGAGTTCCATCATCTTGTACGATTCCGGTCGTGCGCGATTGTTGAAGTTGAACATCAACTTTTTGCCAGCCTGATCAGCCGCGGCGATCATGTCGGCGACTTCGGATGCGTTGAGCGCAGGTGGCTTTTCACAAAAAACATGCTTGCCCGCGTTCAAACATTGAATCGCTAGCGGGGCGTGAAACTTGTTCGGCACGATGATGCTTACTGCTTCAGCATCTGTTTCCGCCAGCATCTTCGCAACATCGTTGTAGACATTGGGGATGCTCCATTCCTTAGCGGCGGCAGCGGCAGCAGTTTCGTTCATGTCAGCGAGTGCGACGATCTCGGCTCCGGCTTCCTGGAATCCGCCCGCGTGATACTGGAGCATTCCACCTGCTCCGATGATTGCGACTTTGGTCGGCATACTTTCTGTTCTTTCTCAAACTGGACGTTTCGGAGATCGCAGTTTGATTGAGCGAGTGTCAAAAGTCATTCTGCGTCAGAAACTTTTTAACAGATTCTGCAATGATTTTCACCAAGCGGACCGGGGCTATGCGAATTTTGAAACGCCCGAATCGGGTCGCCCTGAGAAGAGTTTGCCTGTTAGGCAAAAAGGACCCGCATTAACGGGCCATTGATGTTGCGCCTGTAAGAAACAGCCTCAATCGTCTAGTTTTGCAATCTATTCTTACTCGTGCTCTTTATCGTACTCATACTCATTTGATGGGTCGGTTTTGAGTACGAGTACGAGCGACGAATCAAATTCTTTTACTCTTGCTCGGAACAGTTGAGGACAACTGTTCTACTCTGCTGCGATCGACGCCAATTGCTTTAACGCGTCAAGCATTCCAATCATGTCGTCTTTTTCGATCTCGCTCCATTCATCGGCTTTGTGTCTGATGATCGCGACCTTGAAAGAGCTGGCGGCTTCCATTACGTCATCAGGCAGATCTTTGAAAGACTCGAAGGGGCGAATGGCATGCGGCTTGACTGGTTCGACTTCACCATCATCGTCAGAGTCAACTGACGAATCTTTATCCTTCTTACCCGATGGCTTGTCCTCGTCACCCCAATCGGGTCCCTCGTGAACTGGCCCTTCAATGTAATCGCGATCGTTGTTGCGAGTGTTTTCCGAGAGAGCAAGCGATTGAGTTTCTTCCGCCGTTTCTGACGCGACGATGTCAGCCGTATTAGGTGCATCACCGACTTTGCCCAAGGTTTCCCACCGCTGCTGACGCATGCCGGAAATCGACCACTTACTTTGCACCGCACCTTCTAGCCACATTTCTGCATCGTCCCAATCGAGGGCTGCATAAAAGTGGCTCCAATAAATTCCTTCATATTCGGAATACACGTGACCAAAACGTTCTGAGGTTCGGCGGAGTCGACCGACATGCTGAGGCGTGACTCCGCCAACCAATTGACTCCACGCTTCGTCCGAACATTCAGCCGCGGGAACTTTGTTTTCCTTAAGCGACTCACGCCACTGGCAGATAATTTGTCCTTTATCCCAGTTGGTCGTCGATATCAGTTGGTTCCATTGTCCGATGAATGGTTTGGATTTGTCGGTTGCATCTTTGGAGACAACAACTGGTTCGGCCACGGCTGTATCAGAATCGGATTTCGGAGGCATATTTTCTTTTTGGTTCGTGGTTTATACGTAAGTTCGAATGGTCGAAGCTTAGTTATTCCAAGTCGATTTACGGCAAACTTAGAAATCATTTGCCAGTGAATGTTGGACAGGTTTAAGCCTCGCGACGAAGCACCAAAGTTAGCGTGAACAATGGCGATGAAAACCCAAAAAGTTTTTTTTAGCTTGCGAGTTTTTGAGAGGACGCAGAATGCTCTAGATGCCGGACGAAAAGCGGTTGCAGAAGTGAACTTGCCGACCAGTAAGATAAAGCGAATCGGCTGTGCGGATTATTTCGACGAATCGTGTTCGTGGAAAACCTGTTGGGAACAGACGCATGAAGCTTAAACAAGTCGAGCGATGACGGTGGCTGCCCAGACGTCGTGTAGATTTCAGATTTCAGATTTCAGATTTCAGATTTCAGATTTCAGATTTCATTTAAATTCCAAAAGAGAAATTTGGCATCGGAACAACCGAACTCAACTCCGAGTAGAAACGCCACTAATTCGCTGGCGTGTTGATCAAGAATAGAAACTTAATCAAACGAGTCTCGTCTTGATCCACCAACCCAAACCAACGATCTAACTTGGCGATTTCATCCGCGTCTTCATCAGTCAAGTCGATTGGCTTGATCTGTTGGGCTGCGGGCTGATCTTTCGCTTTCTCCAATACAGACGAGCCCATCGGCAATGGAAATGCATCGATTGCATCATCTGACTGGCTTTTCAACTCATTGATCGCTTGCTTCATTTGCTCCGAGGTCGCAACAACAAAAATCGCTTCAACACCACTTTCGGATTGAGCGACCAAATCCTGAATTGGATTTGCTTCCCCCTCGATAACAATCCGGATCGAGTTTTTCTGCAGCACTGTTTTGATTGAATCAAGCGATTGTTGGTCAATCCAAATGACCTGCTCCGCCCCAACTGGACGACTCATGAAATTGGTAAATTCGATTGGATCGACTGGGCGACCATTGTCACCGCGCTCACCGGTGCTCATCTTTAGTCCGGGCCTTCTTGGCTCCGCCCGGACAACATTTGAATCCACAACAGATTCGGTTGGACCTTCTGCATTGGCTGGCGATCCATTTTGGGCAACTGCGACATCCGATCCAGCATCTTTACCCGCCACCAACGGAAAGACAAAAAGCGTCAGCAGCAACATGGCGGCCAAGCCCAAGATCGCAACCAATCCCGTTCGCCAATTCGGATCAGTCGCCGCTTTCGTTTGAATCGAAACCTGTTCGAATCCAGCTTCATCCGCAACAGAAGTGTTCAACGAATCTGATGGGATTGAACTTCCAGGATAGACAACCGACATCACGCGTGACGCAAACTGATCATCAAGCTGATACCGCGGCAGGTCCCGAATTTGTTTGGCGTTTGCCTGCCAAGCATCCACCAAGCTCGCTGCATCTGGATTGTCTCGGATCATCGTTTCGGCTTGGGCGCGTTCGTCCAGACTGAGCTCACCATCGAGGTAAGCCGTTAGAAGCAGCTCATTCTTGAGCGATTCATTCGGGTTGTTTTCGGCGTCTGACATTTGGTTTTGCCACCAGTGAACGATGGCACCTCTCATTCGACAATCTGGACTCAACTCTTATTCATGATCGCTTCGAGATGTTCGCGAAGATGCGTTCTCGCTCGATGCAATCGACTTCTTACTGTCCCGACGGGTAAATCGAGGACAATTGAAATCGCGTCATAATCCAGGTCATCCATTTCTCTTAAAATCAAAATCGCACGATGCTCATCCGAAAGCCGCTGCATCGCGATATTCAGTTGAACGGCTTGTTCGTCTTTTTGAATCCGTTCGTCAGGTGCGGGACCCGTGTCTGGAAAATCGAGACGTCCCTTTTCGTCAACTCCGTCAATCGGCACTGTTGGTTTCCGTCGACGAAGCCGAGTGATGGCGACGTTGTAAGCAATCCGATAGAGCCAAGTGAAAAAAGCACTATTGCCCTTGAACGAATTAAGCTTCGTAAACGCCAACACAAAAGCATCTTGAACGACGTCTTCGGCTTCTGATTCGTTTCGCAATAACTGAACCATGCCATTAAAAAGCCGGTTTTGATACTTGCAAATCAGCCGACCAAAAGCTTCTTTTTTTCCGCCAAGCGTTTGGCGAATAAGCTCCTGATCTTCTTGATTAGCCGTTGACTTGTTCATCTGTGTGACGCAGCCATTTAGTA
>CAYMFZ010000231.1:0-8384 GCA_964389585.1 uncultured Pirellulaceae bacterium
GTTGATCACGTGACTGATACGTTTCACATCCAAGCC
Organism: uncultured Pirellulaceae bacterium; assembly: GCA_964389585.1. Lineage (GTDB taxonomy): Bacteria > Planctomycetota > Planctomycetia > Pirellulales > Pirellulaceae > Mariniblastus. The sequence continues at coordinate 37 of CAYMFZ010000231.1, forward strand.
ACGTGCTGCGACATCGGTCGCGACAACGACGTTGATGCGTCCCTACTTCAACTGGTTTACTGTTCTTTCACGTTGGTTTTGTGGGATGTCGCCGTTCAGTGCCGAAGCGATGATGCCACGTTGAACGAGATTTTCTGAAACCATCACGGTCGTGTTCCTAGTCTTGACGAACACGATGACGCCATCGGTTTCTTCTGTTTGAAGAATCCGGACAAGTCGTTCCATCTTTTCACGGGCGTGAAGGAACAGGCAAGACTGGTCGATTGAATCAGCCGTTGCTGTTCGACTCTTGATTGAGATGTTGGCTGGTTCGTTAAGATACTTTTTCGCGATTCGCTGAATCGGCTCAGGAAGCGTTGCCGAAAATGAAAGTATCTGACGATGCTTGGGAGTTTGTTCCAAGATCCATTCGACGTCGTCAATGAATCCCATTCGCAGCATCTCATCAGCTTCGTCGAGGACAAGCGTTTTCAAGTTGCGAAGGTCAAGCGTATTGCGGCGAAGGTGGTCCATGACACGACCGGGAGTTCCCACAACGACTTGGACGCCGCGATTGAGTGCACGCAGTTGAGTTTCGTAGCTCTGACCACCGTAAATCGTGACCGCGCGAAAGCCATTTAGGCCGCGACCGTATTTTTCGAATGCGGCAGTGACTTGGATGGCGAGCTCTCGCGTTGGTGCGAGCACGAGGACTTGAGGCTTGGTTAGTTTCAGGTCGATCTTGGAAAGGAGTGGCCACGCAAACGCAGCTGTTTTGCCGGAGCCCGTTTCGGCTTGGCCCATCACGTCGCGACCAGAAAGAATGTGGGGGACGGTTTCCGATTGAATCGGCGAAGGCGTCTCGTAGCCAGCGGTTTTGATGGCTGACATCACGCCGCTGCTGAGTCCCATTTCTTCGAAAGGGTTGATGTCGAATGCGCCCGCGTCGTCTGCCTTTGGCTCGGCTATTACTTCTGATTTAGTCTCTGCTACTGTTTCTGTTTGAGCAGCGGCAGGCGGTTTGGATTTGATTTCAGCCTTGAACTGAGCGATTGGCTTGGCTTCTTTTTTGGCGGTTGACTCTTCACTCAACGGCTCTGTTGTGACTTCCGTTGGAGATTCAATTTCTACTTTTGGCGCGGTCGTCTTGGGTGCTTCGCCCAGCAGCATCGCGACTTCTTGAGCGGGATCAAGCGATGGCTCGTCATCGATACCATGAACCACGACTTCGACGGGAACGCGGGCAGTTGCCGTTTTCGTCTCATCGGAAGGGGATTGCTCGGTGGAAACTTCAACCTGAGTGCGCAAATTTTTAGAGGTCTCTACAGACGTAGAGTTACCCGAAACATCATTCGACATTTGGAAAACCGTAAAGTTAAGTTGTAAAAGTACTGCACGAATTTGGCGGTGCCAAATTAGGAGCTAAAGCTCCGTTGAAACCTAGCGAAGCGGAAACTGGCCAAGCCAGCGTCACGTTATTTCGCAGAGTCCCGTGCAACACTTCCACCTAACCAAAGTGGGTTTGCGAGAGACGCGTTCGGTTCAATTGCTTGCCATTGGAGCCGGACGACATCGTGTCCGGAATTGTGGGTTAAACAAGCGGCTGATTCTTGCCCTTGAAGAGCATCGCCGCCGATAAAAACAAGCTCGTCAACGTGATTGAGTTTTTATTTGACCCACTTGAATCCAAAAGGTTCATTGGGGCCAGAAGCCACTTTGACTGCCTATCCATCGTCCAACAGCATTCGCGTGGTGCGAATCTGAGCCATAAGGATATTCAAGGATCGCAAAAAAGAGAAGGGCGACAATTCGGAATTCGCAAAATAGTTAATCCGTCATTTGGGAAGCCATACCGAATTGCGCGAATGATTGAGCGGACGATGCACGGCAGGATGCCAATTACAGCCCAGACTCTTTTTTCAAAGCTGACGTTTGCTTGGCTCGCCCATAAGTCTCCGTTATCTGCTCCCATTCGTCGGCGGCTTTGTTCAAAGCATCCTCGCTAGACACTTCGCCTTTGACGGCAGAACGGACGGCTTCATCGAGGGCGGCGATGTACTGACGATAGCCTGGGATTCTCGGGAACATCAAAGTTTGAGTACGTTCATGAGCCGCAGAAACCACATCGGCATACTCGTCAGCAACATCCAGAGAAATCGCTTCGCCTGTCCAGCGGCCCGCGTCTCCTAAATGGCTTGCTCGGAACGGGCCTGCAGATTCCGATTGAATCAACACCATCTTGCTAATGGACTTGCTGGGAAGCCACTTCAAAAAATTCCAAGACCAGCGGTCGTTTCCACTGCTTGCCGACACCGACGCAATTAAGCCAGAAAATCCAACTGTATCGACCCGCGGGTCATCATCAGTTGATCGCTTGATCCACGTACCAGACGTCTGATCAAACCAACTCGGCATCCCGGGCAACGACTTGACCATCAAGCCATCAGCATCGAGTTTCGAATTGCCGTCGCCCTCGCCATCGGATCCCGTTTCTGCGTTTTCGTCACCTTGATTTTCGAAACCAAGTGCCGGCCAGCCGATCGCCACGGCGGTCTTGCCAGAGGTTGCAAGTTGGTGAATTGACTTGGGGGTGAGCTCTAACGATCGTGTGCTGGCAAGCGACTTCAGTTGATCGAGGGCAGCAACAAACGGCTCCGTTGCGATTAAGGGCTTCATGTCGGAGCGGTTCAAGACGGTTGAAAGCTTGCCGCGGTAGCAAACAGAAGGCGCGACGCGAGCCAGAAACATGTGGGCGGCCCAACCCTCAGCCAGCGGCATGTCGATTTTTGCTTCGATCTGTTTATCGTTGGATAAAAATTCAGTTGAGGTAAGCTGTTCAAGTCGTCGATCAAATTGATCCCATAACTCAATTGGTTTGATGTCAGCAAATGCCTCGCGGTTACAAAGCAGTGCAAAGCTCGCACCTCCGAGCGGAACGGCCCAAGTCTCGTTTTGTTGGCGAACGATCGACGTCCGGTAGTGACGCAGCAACTCGGCTTTGTTGTACTCGTCGGAATCCAGAAAGTCGCTTGGTATTTCTCGGAGTTGCTCTCGCGTAACCAATTCGCCCAGCATCGTTGGTGGATAAATCACAATGTCAACGTTGGTGGGAACGGCAAATTCCGCAGACTCAAACTCGGCGATGGTTTGGTTTTGAATTTTCATCTGGCCATCTCGCCGAGCGGACCATTGACGTTTGATTCGTCCACCAAGATCCTCATCTCCGACGACTAGCAGTGTAAGTTCGTCAGGGATTTCGACTTTGACTGTTTCCGATTCTTCAACCGACGTCGATTTCTTTTCGCAACCAACTCCGATGCAAATGACAATTGCGATAAAGCTAGTGAGAATCAACTGACTAGCCTTTGAAAGTTTGAGAAGTTGACGATTCATGGATTTCAACGCTGGAACAATTGAATTGATGCTATTTATACGGACGACTTGGGTTTCGAGTTCAGTTGGGCAAGGCCAACCCATCGAGTGGCTTATTTTGCTGGTTGTTCTGACCCGAGGCTTGCGCCGGCTAGAGCCCTCGGCTCACTGTCGAATAAGCTCTTGGTTTTAGGGTAGGTTCTTTGTGACCTCAAAAGGAATCTTGGCGATCACGGTGTCGCCTTTGCCGGATTCATCGGTGACGCTTTGGATTGTCCAAAGGTCCTGAAGGTTGTCGCCGTCGATCGTGCTTCCACTATAGTCGCCCCATGCCACGCCATCGGTTGCCGCTTTGCCTTCGCTGATAGAAACCATGGGTCGAAGTGAACCCTTTGGATCGTTTGCTCGACGATAGGCGAATCTTGGACTGATAAACATGTCAGATCCGGTCTCTTGAAAGCCGACGAGAACATCAAGTTGCTGATTGACGGCGATAGTCGTTTGAATGAAGTTACGATTCGGATCTTTGATCAAACCAGTCTGCACAAAAGTTCCATCAAGATTCATTTGGTGCCATTGAACCGCGGATCGACCATCGCAGTTTACCGCTTGGGAAAACCAGATGAATCCGCCTTGCAAAACAAGATTCTTCGGATTGCGGTCTCCGGAGGAAGTCAACTGAGTCGAGTGTTTTTGTGGAGATTTAGGCGGGTAGCCAATGTACTTCAACGCATGCTTCGTATCGGCCACTTGTTTTACGACTGGCGTCCCGTCTTCTGATGCTGAGACTCGGTTGATTCGAACGTTCTTGTTTGTCAGGCTGACGAAATAAAGATCTTCAACATCGTCTTGTGTACAAACCGGATGTCCAAGATTGCCTTTGAAGTGATAGACCGTCGCGGGCTTTCCTGTTTTGGCTTCGGCAGTTTTCAAAACGAAAGTCTGTTCGGGCCCGCCGGGAAAAGAATATCCAATCCAAGATTTTGAAAATCCAATTCCTCCGCCGTCTCGACCTTGGGGCGCTGGCACGGGATAAGTGTTCCAGGCTTTGCTTGGGTCGTTGGTTTCGGAAACCGAAATGTTGACGGGCTTCTTTTCTTCTTTGTCCCAAGGATTCCACAAGTCGAACGCAAACAATTGATTGTGCGTGTCGAAGAACATTTTCGGATCAATTCCGCCGTTGAAACAATTTTGCGAAACACCATCGACGAAGTTTCCTTTCTTATCGTAGATGATCAATCCATTATTGGTGCCGTGCAAGATCCAACCGCCACCGACAGCGATTTGAGGATCGACCTGTCGATTACCATCTTGGGAGCCGTCGAAGACTTGAAAGCCCGAAACTAATCTTGGATTTCCACCCTGTTTTCGCTCGCGACATTTCCCCTCGTTGTCAAAAGAGGATTTGTGTAGCGGCGTGATGACTTCTGAACGGGAGAGAGCAGTTTGCCCGAGCAAATTGTGAGGCAAGATCAGAATCAAGACGAAAGTTAAGTAGCAAGAAAGTTTCAAGGTTACGTCCCTCAGCTAATCGCTAGCTGGGTAAGAGGAAGTGAAAATTGACTGATGTAAACGCGAAAGTTCTCGCGAATGCTGCAATTCATTTGGGAGAAGATTCAAAACTTGAATTGCTGATGAAACAGAATCCACAAGCGATCGACTAAACGTCTGGCTTGGACTCCATCGCCATCATTTTGTCGACTCGACGCTGATGTCGACCGCCTTCAAAATCGGTAGTAAGCCATGCTGTCACGAGGCCTTTGAATTGGATCTCGTCGAAATTGTTCCCGGCCAAACAAAGTACATTGGCGTCGTTGTGTTGCCGACTCAGTTTCGTTGTGGCTATGTCGCAGCAAAGCGCCGCGCGAATACCCTGAACTTTGTTGGCCGCAATCGACATTCCGATTCCCGTGCCGCAGACTAAAATGCCGCAATCCGTTTTACCACTGGCGATCTGTTCGCAGACTTGGATCGCGATGTCAGGATAATCGCAAGACTCTTCAGTGAACGAGCCTTGATCGTCAACTTCATGGCCTAAGGCTTCGATTGCCTCGGCTAGAACTTTTCGTTGGGCAAGTCCACGGTGGTCGCTTCCGATCGTGACTTTCATGAAGAACTCGTTGTTTGAGTGAAAGGTAAAACGAAAAGTGAACTAACGACGACGCGCGGCAAGGGTTGATGCTTTGAGATTGTCAAAATTGTGAGCCGTTTGCGCCAGTTTCAGTCTAGCGATTCCAAATGGTTTATTCTGAAACTTGTTCAGGCCCGAGGCTAGCGCTTACGGCTCACAATCGGAGCGTATTTTTCAATCACAACTCTCACGCTGACTCTTAATCAAACTTTGGCAAGTCAAATTCCTTCACCCATTCTACTAGCTGCGCATCGATCTGTTTGGCCGTCGACTCATAAACTGCAACAGGGCACCCGATGGGATCACTCACGTCCGCTCCATCTCGTCGAACTGTTTTCGTGCGAGTTTCAAGCGTCGGCCAATGCGAGATTAAAGCCTGTCGGTGTCCGTTAGTCATTGTCAAAATGATATCTGCAAACTGCGCTAGCCGACCGGTGATCGGTTGACTGCTGTGATCAGCAATGTCGACGCCCATGCGATTCATGACCTCGATTGCTTGGGCGGCCGCGGGTGAACCAGGCATCGCCGCAATTCCTGCCGAGATAACTGCGACACCTTTTTCATCGAGTGATTCAACCGAACATTCCAGTCGTTCAGCAATCCGTTTTGCCAACAAGCCTTCACCCATTGGGCTTCGGCAAGTGTTGCCCGTGCAAACGATTAAGGCAATGAAGTTGGTCAGTCGCTTGATCGTTGGCTCTTCAACAATTCCTTCTCGTAAAATGGAAACTTTATTGTCTTGTATTTTGACGACAGAAGAAGCCTTGCTGAATTTCGTGGGACCATCGTCAATGATCAAGTCGACCTTGTCTGCTAGCGCTTCGACGACTTGTTTTCCGTCGACGGAATCTGGTTCGCCTGATAGATTCGCGCTCGTCAACACAATGGGGCCGGCACACAATCGCATAATCTGAAGCGTCAACTCATGAGCCGGAACTCGCAAGCCAACTGTGCCGGTTGGAATCGTCGCCGCCCGAACGGATTCGTCTAAACGATGAATGACGCTGTCTGGATGGTTGGCATCCAAAACCAAAGTGACAGGGCCTGGCCAACTCCGGCGTGCAACGCGACGTGCCAGTTCGCTCATGTTGGGGACATAGTCCAACGCGTCGTCTACGCTTTTGATGGCGAACGCCAGAGGCTTGTCTGGAGATCGTCCTTTTAGTTCAACGAGTCGTTCGACTGCTTGAGGGTTGAGTGCACTGGCCGCCAATCCGTAAACCGTTTCTGTGGGAATCGCGATCACGTGTCCGGCTGCAAGTGCCTCCACCGCACGGTGTACCACATCTCGAGGGTCGTCAGCACTATTAAGGTCGATGATGACAGCTGTCATTGATTTTCGCGGTTTAGGTCACGGGAACAGCCGAGGTTACGGCCTGGGCAGTTCGTGAGATTCGAAAGACGTTAATTTCTTGATGGTATCGTTTTTGACCGAGTGCGGAAACGGTCTTCGCACGTTAAAATACTATATCGCTGACCAGTTAAAACGGTCAAGTGCCGCCAGCGATCGAGACGTCTTGGCGAGTACGAACTTTGAGGCGGCCCGCTATCGCAACCAAAAATCCAAAGGCAGTTAGCTTGAGAAGGAAGCCGACTTTATTGTTTCTGATGTGCCTGCTAATCGGAATCGAATTGGTTTCGCTCAGCGGCTGCACCAACTCAAACAGTGAACCGAGCGAAAACGTATTGGCTTGGGGGCGTAAAGGTCTGGACGACGGCCGGTTCATGACTCCACGTGCGATCACGATTGACGATCAAGACCGAATTTATGTCGTCGACAAAACCGCTCGAATTCAAGTCTTCGATCGCGACGGGAACTTTATTCGAATGTGGCGGACACCTGAATGTGTCCAAGGCAAACCTTGCGGGCTTTCGATCAGCCAAGACGGCCATCTGATGGTCTGTGACACGCACTATTTTCGCGTTCTGTTTTATACTTTCGAAGGCGAGTTACTCGAAGACCGTACCATCGGTGGCGTGAACGGTCGGGGCCCGGGTGAGTTCGGTTTTCTGACCGACGCAGTTCAGGACTCTAAAGGAAATATTTACGTTTCCGAATATGGTGACTACGACAGAATTCAAAAGTTTACACCTGACGGCGAATATGTTTACGAATGGGGTGAACATGGTGATGGTCCAGGTCAGTTTCTCAGGCCACAAGGATTGATCATGGACGAGAATGATCATTTGTGGGTTGCTGATGCGAGCAATGGTCGAATCCAAATCTTCGATGTGACTGGCGACGAGCCAAAATTTCTTCGCACTTGGGGGAAGCCTGGCACGGGAATCGGTGAGCTTGGTTTTCCTTATGAACTAGTTTTCGATGACGATTCTCACGTCTACGTTTGTGAATTCACGAATCATCGAATTCAAAAGTTCACTCTCGATGGAGAGTCGCTTGGCGTTTGGGGCGGTGCAGGTCGCGAAGTCGGGCAGTTGCATCAGCCTTGGTCGATGTGTCGTGACTCATTGGGAGAGTTTCACGTCGTTGATTCTTACAACCACCGATTGCAACGATTTAGATTTCCCAAACAATCAAAAGTTGAAGCAGATTAAAACCACCGATGTGAATTAAACTGAGGTAGCAATTTAATCTGAACAGAATTAAATCAAGTCAAAAAGACGAACCAACAGGACAACATGAGTCAATCATCTGATACTAAGAACGATCATTGGATCGGATTCGATCTTGGCGGCACGAAAATGCTGGCGACCGTCTACGACAATGATTTCAAGCAACTTGGGCGTGCCCGAAAAAAGACCAAAGGTCGAGACGGCATGGAGGCAGGACTGAAAAGAATCAACTCAGTCATCAAAGAAGCACTCGAAGACGCCAAAGTTTCCAAGGATCAAGTTCGCGGCTTGG
>CAYMFZ010000232.1:0-3303 GCA_964389585.1 uncultured Pirellulaceae bacterium
CAAGAAAATAATTTTCCAGTCCTGGGCTGAGGAATTGTTTGTTTTCGTTGTTTTGGGTTTTGGAACCGCGATTGAAAATGCGGGCAGCCATCTTGGCGATGTGTTCAAGCCAGCGAAAGAAGGTGCGTCAAAAAGTTTGTATGCATTGCTAAACGCAGCCGCCTTAATGTTTGTGGCGTACACCGGCTACGGCAGAATCGCAACGATGGGCGAAGAAGTTGCCAACCCGCGAACCACGATTCCCCAGGCAATGATTGCAACGCTCGGCGTCACGATGGTTCTCTATCTAAGCGTCGGGCTCGTCGCCGTGGGGGCGATTGGTGCGGAAAGACTGGCAAGTAAAACGGGTGAGTTTGGTGCGCCATTGATGGCGGTCACCGAAGCAATTGGCAAGCCATGGGTGGGTGGCGTTGTTGCTTTTGGTGCGATCACTGCAATGCTTGGCGTCATGCTTAACCTACTGCTGGGACTTTCCCGCGTGGTGTTGGCAATGTCGCGACGCGCGGACTTGCCTACAAAGTTTTCAGCCATCAATCAAAGAGGCGTACCGTTGCACGCAACGATCTTGGTCACTTTGATTGTTGGCGGTTTGATTTGCATTGGTGATGTTCGGCTTAGCTGGTCCTTTAGTGCGATGACCGTGTTGCTTTACTACTCAATCACCAATCTATGTGCGATTCGAGTTGACGAGGCCGATCGAATTTTTCCGGTTTGGATTTCCTGGATGGGTTTGATTAGCTGCTTGTCTTTAGCATTGTTTATTCAATGGCAGATGCTCGCTGTCGGTGCTGCAATTTTGATTGTCGCCATCGTAGCTAGGAACTTGATCATTCGTGCGCGAGGCTGATAGAGTATGCGTGAAGTGAGTTGTGTGGTCGAACCTACATTGAGGTTGGCTGCGATGCCTCGGCTTTTATTTTCCAGGACAAAACGATGATTACGCATCAAGGGAACGCAGCTTATTCCGCTTCACTGGTATTTCGAATTGGATTCATTTCAATCGTTTTGTTTTGTCTTTGTCGGCCAAGCTTTGGGGGCCCTCTACAATCAGAAAACAAAACAATCAAAGATCTGACGTCGAATCAGTACCAGCAAACGTACATGAGACAAAAGGAGCTTGGGTTCCGCCCCTTCGATGGGAAAGTGCGAGTTAAGAACGACGTGGCCTACTTTGATATTCAGTTTGAGAAAGCGAATTCAGTTGGTGGCTTTGTTGCCAAACATGGAATTGATGACGCACGATTCGAAGAGCTGACAGCGGATCTTAAAAACAAAAACTACGTTCTCACTTGCCATCAAACTTATGTTATTAAGAAGCGAAGGTTTCATCTCGCGTATTGGAACCGAAAACCGGGAAAGAAACTTGGCACGATTTGGAAAGCCGATGCAAAGATTCCGGCGTCAGGGAAAACGGGAGCAAGATTCAAAGCCTTGGACGATCTGTTTGTTGGGTACCTTAAGAAACATCAGTTGCCGGGTGCGACAGTCGCAGTTTCTTACCGCGGTAAAGTGATCTACAACCGCGGATTCGGATATGCCGATGTTGACACTCAAGAAAAGATGACCAGTCGTTCAAAAATGCGAATTGCCAGTGTCTCCAAGCCGATTACAGCCGCCGCGATTATGAAGCTGGCTGATGAAGGGAAGTTGAAACTCAGCACGCCCGTGTTTGAATTCTTGGAGTTCAGTCCGATGGACCCAAAAACAGTCGATCAGCGATTGAAAGAGATTACGATTCAACATCTGCTGCATCACACGGCAGGCTTTGATCGAGGTCAGTCATACGACCCAATGTTTAAGCCGTACGAAATGTCGAAGGCGTTGAACAAGTCGCTTCCCATAGATACGAAAGACATCATTCGCTACATGATGTCGCAACCGCTTGATTTTGATCCAGGCGAGCGAATGGCTTACTCCAATTTTGGTTATTGTCTGCTTGGGCGCGTCATCGAGAAAGTCTCAGATCGGACCTACGAGGAATATGTTCAGGCAGAGATTTTGAAGCCAGTGAAAGCTCGCGGTATGGAGATTGGAACTTCGCTGGAGCAGGATCGAGCGAAAAACGAAGTCAAATATTTCCTGCGGGAGCAAACGTATTTTTCTGCGGTCGTAGCTCCTGAAGTTGGCAGTCTGGTTAAACGCCAATATGGCGTTACCAATGTTCCAATCATGGATTCGCATGGAGCCTGGATTTCGTCGGCCGCCGATCTTGTGCGATTTGCGATGGCGTTTGATGATCCAAAGCGCTGCCGTTTGATGAGTGAGTCCGCGGTCAACGAAATGTTTGCAGCGCCAGATTATTTGGATCTCAAACCAGATTCAAAAGGGCGACAACGCTACTACGCGAATGGTTGGAACGTTGTGCGCGGGAGTTTCGGGTTCAACTCGTATCACGGCGGGGCGCTTGCGGGAACAAGTACTTTATTGGTGAGGCGTAGCGACGGTTACAGTTGGGCGATCCTGTTCAATTGTCGAAAAACACCAGATGGCAAAGAGGCAACATCCGAGATTGATAGTTTGATGCATCGTGCAGTGGACGCCGCGTCAAAAAGCAGATCCCGAAAATAGTCTGCAACGAATCGTTATTAGATCTTTCGTCGCTTTTTGAGCCGAAGGCGCAAGCCTCGGGCCAGATTAACCAGCAAAACATGCCACTCGTTGGGTTGGCCCAACGCAAGCGCCAACGGCTTACAACTTTTAGGATAGGTCCTAAGCGGTCAACTTTCGGGTTGAGATAACACAGTCGCTCGGGCAAGCTCGGAATCTCGCTTACTTTACAAGCCCAAAGTTATCCGCCAAAGTCATCCGCCAAAGTCAGCAGTCACAGTCAGGCAGAAGGCTACTGAGGGTTGCTAACCCGTCGAAGATACTCAGCCAGTCGGGCTTGGGCGTCAAGAATTTTTTGCCATTGCTCGGTGGTCAACTCAACCGATTTTTTTCGCCGATCGACTTCGACATCCGCAACGACTCTGCGAATGTGCATGTGAAGAAACTCGATGACTTCCGAAAGCTGAGCTGCTTGTCCAGGTGAAAGTCGCTCAGGAAGTTTCGGAGGATCGAGATCCAAGAGTGCCAATTGGTAGTTCGGATCGTCTTGCCAATCGTCTTGGACTGCAAGCTTTTCCCCTGAGGGACGCGACCCGTCGTTGGGATCGACTTTCGCTCCACCGGAAGCACTTAGGCGTTCGAGTCGTTCATTGATTTCAACGCGTGTGCCAAAAATTAAAGTGCTGCGTCCGACGGTGATGAGGTCGCCGTGTCGCAGAATTCGAAGCTGAACTTCTTCGTTGTTAACTTTGGAAC
>CAYMFZ010000232.1:3313-7131 GCA_964389585.1 uncultured Pirellulaceae bacterium
GTTGGTGCTTTCGAGATCGGTAAGCACGAGATCCTCATGATCCTTTTGAATCTTGAGGTGGAAGCGAGAGATGCGTTCGTCGTTAAGCTGGATGGTGTTCCCTTCTTCGCGACCAATCGTCACGGGAACGGGAATGTTTTCGTACACCTTTCCCCGGTCTGCGCCGTCGAGCACCCTTAACGTAATTGTCGCCATGCAAATTTTGCCTTGAAACGTTCTCGAATGCCGCTCCCACGCCGCATGACTCGAATGAGCCTATCAGACTAATTGTATCACAAGCGAATCCCCAAGCTTAAAAACAGCCGATTTTCCCTCTTTAATTGTCCAGAAATCGGGTGCCAGTTGGTCGAAATATCGGCCACGCAAGAGATTCGGCGTGGGTAGCGGGGGAAGAATTGACCCAAAACACGGAATGTAAGCGTTTTACGGGAAAGCTGCGACTCTTGGCCATCAAATCGAGGTGAAAGATAACCGAAGGCTGTTGGAGCTATGTTGAAGCCAATGCGACAACCTCGTTTCGAAAGTCGAAATTGCATCGTTTGGATTCGGGCTTGCGGAGCCAGCTCAGTCGCTTTTTTCCAGATGGGCATGGCATGGCGAATGACAAAATTCGATGAAGCTCGACGTTGGTCGCACGGCGTTGGTGGACGGCGTTTCGCCAAGTCACTTGTTCGGCCAATGACAACTTTCTCTTTTGTCCTTTTCACTCTCAAGTATCGGCGTGATTCCTGTTCTGGCGTCCGATAGCCCAAAAATGACCGTTGCGAGAAAACAGCATATTGCTAAAATTAGAGTCATAATTGCACCCGTGGCTCAATTGGATAGAGCATCGGTCTTCGGAACCGAGGGTTGGAGGTTCGAATCCTCCCGGGTGTGCTTTTTGAGTCCATAAAAACCGAAGTCAAATTTGACTTCGGTTTTTTCATGCACCGCGGACGATCTTAAGTCCCCCCCACTAAGGAGAGGTTCGCCTCCGGTGAATACGACAAACTTGTTTGCCGTATCAGCACAGGATTGGCTCCAACACTGGTCGAGGGTTTCGGCAAGTTCATCTGCGCCATATTTGCCACCGTTTTCACCGTTCGTGCCAACGAAATCGGTGTCGCAAAACTGACAAATTGCGTTGGCTCGGTCTTCTTCTCTCCCCGTCCAAAGGTTGCAACCTGCAAAACGGCAAAAGACTGCTGGACGCCCCGAAAACGCACCTTCTCCTTGAATCGTTTTGTAGATTTCCTTTATTGAGTACACCGCGTCTCTCCAAGCAGATGGTCGAGAAATTAATTACACGATCACAGAATACACTGTCATCAAATAAGTGCATAAGCAGTGGTTCGCGATCCCTAGTAGTTACTCTATTTTGACATTGCCAAGATACGTTGATAAGTGCAATGGGAGCGATTTACTGCAAATTTTGATCAGATTAACGAAGTTAGTTCACCGTTCCTGTCCGTTTGCCAATTTGCCAGTCATTTTCTGCACCATCGTGATTGAATTCTTAAAGGACGTTTTGGCTTCCTTTCGGGTACAGGCGAAATTTGAGTCACCGGTACTCTTGGATACTTACACAAGTTGTTCCAAGAACAATATGGTCCAAGACGTCGATTCCAACCGTCTTTCCCACTTCTTCCAGGCGACGGGTTACGGCTAGGTCTTCTCGGCTTGGCTTTGGATCACCAGACGGATGGTTGTGCGCCAATAGGATTGAAGAAGCTGCGTCCTTGATTGCCGGTCGGAAAACCTCTCTTGGGTGAACGAGTGACGCGTCGAGCGTTCCAACCGTGATTTGGTGAGAGTCGATGATTTGATTTTTTGTGTCCAAAGTAACGATGTGAAACTCTTCCTGAAGAGCGTCTGAGATCAGACGTTTGAAATGCACGGTGCAAAAAACGATCGCATCCGATGAGCTGCTGATTTTTCGGATGATCCGTCGGTAGGATGCTTTTGTTTCATTGATCCGTCGCCCCAATTCTATGCTCGCTTGAAGACGTTCGTAGGCCTTTGGTGTTAAGTCCAGTTCGTTTCTAAAAGCATCATTCAAGCGATCCAATGACATGTCTTGGAGAATCTGTCCAGCCTTTTCTTCAGACCGCAAAAGCAATCCAAGAAGCTCTTGGTTGGTCCGGATCTCAAAATTACGCGGCTGGCTTGGCATAGGTCAAATAGCCTGCCAGAAAGTTGGCCTCGCCCGCAAGGAGAATCGCCACAAATTGAAATCCATCATAGCCCCGCTCCGTTTCTAAATTTACGAAAGCAAGCTGCGAAGCTTCGACAGTTCATCTGCTGAAAGCCCCTTGCCGTCACTGGCCGCTGACGTGCGGAGGCTTCGAATCTCGGACGAAGCCGCTTGGGCATTTTTTACTACTGCACCGTAAAATTTCTCTGTTGTGGCGAAATCGCTGTGCCGCAGAACAAGCTTAAGTGTTTCGGCTGAGACACCTTGATTGATCAGCCGTTGGGCGCACCCACGGCGAATGTCGTGAGCAGACGCGTACTTCAATCGCTTGTGAGAATCTTCGTTTGCTTCTTGAACGATAATCTTGGCTTCCTGGCCAATCAAAGCAATCACTCGTCCAACTCGCTCTTTTGTTAGCCGACTAGAGTCTCCCTCGTCGGAGTCGTTGGGTTTGACGGCAAGTGTCTTGGGTTAGCGAACCGGTCGCAACTAGTCCAAATGCCGTTCAAGCGACCGGGCAAAAGACGGAGTCGTTGCCGGTTCACGAACCCGTCAATGTAACGAAAAAGAACACTCCTCTAGATCGGCATGAAAATGAGAAGGTTCAAGAACTTGCCAATCTCTATGAAGACTTAGTGATTGATGTCGAATCCATGCCGCCAGAAGCGGCAAGCTATTTTAGAGAAAGGCCGTGGCTGACTCCTGAAGTGTGTCAGAAGTGGGGCATCGGCTACTTACCTAAGAACGGGCGAAGCATGTTTCGCTCATGGATCGTCTACACACATCGAAACCAACGCGGTGAAGTCTTATCGTATAGCGGCAGAGATCCAAACTTCGATCGAAAATGGAATAAATGGATTCGCGATGGCAGACCTGAGTCTAAAAAGCCCATGAAGCACAAATACGTGAAAGGGTTCATGAAAGGAAACGAGTTGTTTGGCCAGCAAGTGAGTCGACTTGAAGATGAGCGGCTGGCAGAGTCCGCATCAAGCAACGGCCTATTTGTCGTGGAAGGAATGAACGACGTTGTCAAACTTGATACGCTTGGAATTGCATCCGTCGGAATTTGTAGCAATCGTGCCACGGATGCCCAAGTGGAAATGATTGACAAGTTCGCCAATCGAACATCTGGAGGCCGAGTTGTTCTGCTTCCTGATTGTGACGAAGAAGGAGAGAACGGGTTCAAGGAACTGATGTGGCGATTGGCTGAGCGAAATGTCGATACTAAACTTGGCTGGAGCAAAAGTGTTTTGGATTTGAAGGGAGAGACGATTCAACCAGAAAATCTTGACGAAGCTAGACTGGCCTTCGTAATGGAGCGAATTTCTTAAATTGGCTCGTAGAAGTGAATGGTGTAGAATGGACTCTCGATTCGCTCTTTGAACCGAATGGTGATAAACTGATGGATATGACTCCCAAACTTACAAATGAACAAGTAGAGGCACTTCACCAGGCAGGTGATGAGATGCCTATTCTTGATCCGTCTACGAATAAGTTCTACGTTGTCGTCGAACAGTCGGTGCAGTTTTTAATGCGGTTGGAAGCCATGAACTGGATGCCTCGATCATGGATGGGAAAAATCTAGCTTGTGGGGCTGTGGCGGGAGTGTCGATTGTCAAAAACCCGATCTCTCTGGCTCGAAAAG
>CAYMFZ010000232.1:7141-8366 GCA_964389585.1 uncultured Pirellulaceae bacterium
TCGTCGAACAGTCGGTGCACATACAAGCCAAGGCGGCATTGCAGCGCCAACAGGATGAAGATCTGACGGCAATCCGAGAAGGGATTGAAGATGTAAAGGCTGGCCGGGTCATGCCTCTTGAAGAGGCCCATCAAGAAGTCAAACGTAAATTCGCTGAAAAGTATGGCTCAGACGTTTAACGTAGTCACAACTCGTCGGGCTCAAGACGACCTTTTTCGGAACATGGATTGGTGGGCTGAGCATCATTCCATCAGCCAAGCTGTCGAATTTGAAGCGACCGTGGCCAGACAATTGGCGACGCTTGCTGAGATGCCTGAACGATTCGGTTTCGCCTATGAAAATGGAACCGTGGAATTTGAGATTCGACAAATGCTCGTTGGACTGGGGAGTCGTCCAAGCTATCGAGCCATCTACGCAATTCAAGGCGGCGACGTAGTGATCTTGTCGATCCGTCGCGGTGCTCAAGACAAATACACCGAGTAGGTGTTTTCTGTTTTGCCGTTTCTTGGCCTTCTAAGGCCAGCAAACATTGACGGGCCTGCGGGCGGCGGCAAATCTCAGCACGCCTTTGTAACGTCAAGCAATGCGCAAATCTGAGGCGTCGTGTGGTGGGGTAAGTGGCGAAAGATACGTGGGGTCGCCTCCGGCGTTCGTGAGCGGAGTGCGGCACCGAGTCGCGGGACGAAGAATGAGGCCGAGACCCCCGGACTGTAGCTGCTGCTCCGTCGGCGTGGTCGGAAGTTCGGGGGTCTGTTTCTCTTTTTGTGTGCGGCCAGTCTCTTCACATTCACGACCTCGCCGCACAAACTTTGACGACGTTGCCCTTCTTCATCAAGCTACCTTCCCGCAATGAGCTTGCTTGCAATTTCCTCGAGCACATCTCTTGGCAAGTCATAGCCGTCAAATGCAAGGAAAAGTGGCCGTACGATTTGGTACACGTGAGATGGAATAGCGGAGTCCGCAAGGTTACTCGAAACTTGGAATTCGGATGTAACGATGCCGTCGTACGCTTTGGCTTGTCGCCTAAGTATCCGACCGGTTTCTGTCCACGACGTCAAAGCCCTGTCTTTCAGGCCTCGCCATCGAAAGACACCTTGAATGGTTGACTCGGCTTCCGATGCAAAGACGCGAGAAAATCTAATTGCATTTACAAGCACCTCAGTAACTCGCAAAATCGCCAGATGAAAATCCAGTACGGTTCCGGGTACTATGCCTTGTGTTGCCG
>CAYMFZ010000233.1:0-8345 GCA_964389585.1 uncultured Pirellulaceae bacterium
GAGCTGGGACTTCTGGCGAAGTCCACTACAGGTTTTGAAATACCCTCTAGTGTTTTTGCTTGCCCCCTTCAAATGTGGCAGTCCACTTGTTGTCTGGATTCAACGTGAAGTAGCAATACCAGTTGTCAATTTTCGGGTCAAAATTGGGAAGATTGATTGTTTGTGTTCGTGTCCGTGTCTCGTCCCCAGTTTTGAGCTTGTAAGCTGGAATGCACCAAACCAACTCTACACGACCACCAGGCACGGGACGGTAAATCGAGCCTTCATGGCTATGCGCGGCAAACCCATGAAAGGATTTGTCTGCAGGAATATTGGGAATATAAAGCAGAGTTTCCGAATTCGTACCTAACAGTTTTCCATCAGGTTTGAGAAAACAAATCTCTTTGTCGGTCAGATTGCAAAACTGAAATTGAATCCATTGATTGTTGCCTTCAAGTTTCGACCTCTTCAAAATGTCAGGCTTGGCGCCAATTGGTTTCAGCACTACTCCCTCAAATCTTCCTACCCATGTCTTGTCGTTTTGCAAAGTGAAATAACAACGCCACCTATCCGCTTCG
Source organism: uncultured Pirellulaceae bacterium (assembly GCA_964389585.1). Classification (GTDB taxonomy): domain Bacteria; phylum Planctomycetota; class Planctomycetia; order Pirellulales; family Pirellulaceae; genus Mariniblastus. The sequence continues at coordinate 558 of CAYMFZ010000233.1, forward strand.
ACATCCAACCAGGGGAACAGCATCGAACTACGAAATGATTTGGTCGGGTCTTTGGGGCGACGCTGCGCGCTTTTTGAATCGAAAGGGTCGTCCATTTTCCACCAAAGAAAGTCAGCTTGAGTGTTCAGCAATGCTTCTGGGGTACAGTCGTTTCGACTTTTAGATATCCCCGCGCCTTCTCCATTGGCCCAGACTCGGTGCATATTGACCAAACGATTCAATACCCTAACGGAATCAACCCAAACCGTTTCGTCTGTATTATTGCTGTAGTCAAAAGAGAATTCTCGACTCTCATAAGGAACTTGCGTTTTATCTTTCTTGGTGATTGGTTCTTGTTGATCGGCCACAGCTCCCGCATTATCAACATGTGTTTCCTGGCAACCTGCACTCATACTAAGACATAGAGATGCGATTAGAAGCAGATAGCTGAACGTTTGCCATTTTCCAATCATTCAATCATCACCATCATAAAGATCTGGGTCGTGACTCGGATTTTTATCATGGGACCAAGCCACAGCGAATCAAACTAAGAATTTTCTACTATTGAAATTGATACATACTTGGATCTTTCCTGTTGGCGATACCAAATATCAACTTCAATAGAATCAACAAAACCTTTCGAGTCAGTGTATCGCAGAAGCCATCGATTGGGTGGCCGCTTTCACCCCGAGGAACTTCAACCGCTCCCTTGCTGCTCTGAGCGTGCATTCGTTGAACTTCTACCTCGACGAAGTTTAACCGGTCGCCTACCTTAGCCTACCTGTTAGTGCGATGTAATTTTCGTGTTAATCTCAACTAACGCCTGAAACCTGCCCGTTGTCTTTTACGCATTTATCCGTAAATTAAAGACAGTTTGGTCCCGAGCGATTCGTGTCAGCCCAATTCGAATTCCATTATTCGAAATTGAAGACAGCGCAGTTCCGATTGGCCTAAACGTCCAACTTACGCATTCTTTCGCTGAACGTTAGCGAGAGTCGACTTTAAGGATACACATGATTTCGTTTCCCAAGCCCGAAGAGTTGCCTGATTCCCAGCGCATTGTGATTACGGGAATCGGTCTAACTTCTCCCAACGGAAACTCACTGGGCGACTTTCGTGAATCGCTTTTGAACGGTAAGAGTGGCGTTCAGGATTACGAAATTCGATACTTCGGCAAAACGTTGGCTGGCATCTGTGATTTCGATGTCCGTCGACATCAAACAAGAAAAGACGCCAGACGTGGCACGCGAGCCGGAAGCGTTGGTTGTTACTGTGCCCATGAAGCAATCCTTGATTCAGGAATTGATTGGGAAAACCGAGACACTTCAAGAGTCGGAATTTATGTTGGCGTGACTGAACATGGCAACGTCGAAACTGAAAGCGAGATTCACGAGATCCGTGGTTTCGACTACGACGTTAAAGTCTGGTCGCATCACCACAATCCTCGAACTGTCGCCAACAATCCGGCTGGCGAAATCGCGCTCAATTTAGGAATCACAGGCCCGCACTACACCATTGGTGCCGCGTGTGCTGCTGGCAATGCGGGAATCATTCAAGGCTTGCAAATGTTGCGGTTGAACGAATGTGATTTGGCGTTAGCGGGTGGTGTTTCGGAAAGCATTCACACGTTCGGAATCTTTGCTGGTTTCGCCAGCCAAGGCGCCCTTGCCACTCACGCTGACCCAACCAAGGCATCCCGTCCGTTTGATAAAAATCGAAACGGGATTGTGGTTGCCGAAGGTGGTTGTCTCTATACGCTTGAGCGATTGTCTGACGCCAAGGCTCGCAGCGCGAAGATCTACGGTGAGATTGTCGGTTACGCAATCAATACGGACGCTACTGATTTCGTTTTGCCGAATCCTGAACGACAAGCCCAGTGCATGAACATGGCTTTGAATCGAGCCTGCATCACGGCTCGCGATGTGGACATTGTCAGCACTCACGCCACCGGAACGGGGATGGGTGACACATTGGAATGTGACGCCGTTCGTCGCGTGTTTGGCGAGTCCGATAAAACGTTCATAAACAACGCAAAAAGCTTTATTGGGCATACGATGGGAGCCGCAGGCGCGTTAGAATTAGCCGGCAATCTGGTCGCGTTTGACGACAAAGTTGTTCATCCCACGATCAATGTCGATGACTTGGATCCAGAATGCGACCTACCGGGACTTGTTAAAAACGAGCCTCGCGAAATCGAAAAAATCGACTATATTTTGAACAATTCGTTTGGCATGCTGGGCATTAATTCCGCCACAGTAATCAAGCGTATGTAGAGATTCGAATTTTACGTCAAAGCCATTTGTCTGAGATTTCAGGCTTGGATTTTGACTGATTAAATTTGAATTCAAACCAACTCTTACATTGAGAGCATCACGCGCTCAATCAAGATACGACAGCCAAATTCACTGAAGACATTTGGTTGTAAGAACAAACGGAGAAACTTGTGGCACCTGAAGAAATCAAAAACGTAATTCTCGATATTTTGACCGACATCGCTCCTGATGAAGATTTGACGGATCTTAAAGACGAAATTGACTTTCGTGAGCAGTTGGAACTCGACAGTATGGACTTCCTCGATATCGTGATGGAGTTGCGTAAGCGTTACAGCGTCAATGTTCCGGAGGAAGATTATCCTCAGCTTGCTTCAATGCATAGCACCGTGACTTACTTGACGCCAAAAATGGTCGACTGCGTTGCGTCCTAACTGCTGAATATGGCATTGGCGCGCTGAACAGTTGAAGACAACTGTTCTACATTTTCTTCACGAGCTCACAACAATAATGGGTCCCGTCCAATCGGCGGGACCCGCTTTTTTGTATACAACTGACTTCATGTACGACACGATCATAATTGGCGCTGGAATGTCTGGCTTGGCGGCTGGAATTCGACTTGCGCACTATGATCAAAAAGTCTGCATCCTTGAGCGTCACTACACGATCGGCGGCTTAAATTCGTTCTATCGAATGAACGGTCGCAACTACGACGTGGGTCTGCATGCCGTGACCAACTTCACGGAGAAGGGAACAAAGAAAGGTCCACTGGCTCGAATCCTCAGGCAGCTCAGGTTTAAATGGGAAGATTTTGCGCTCGCTCCACAAAAGGGATCGCGGATCGCGTTTCCCAACACGGAACTTCGGTTCGACAACGATCTAGATTTGCTTCGCAGCGAAGTCAAAAAAGTGTTTCCGAATCAAGTCGATAACTTTGAAGCCTTAATCGGAAAGATTTCGGACTATGACGAACTCGACCAAGCTGCGTTTGAACTTTCAGGTCGCAAGATTTTAGATGAGACGATCTCGGAGCCCTTACTAATCGAGATGATTTTGTGCCCATTGATGTGGTACGGAAACGCGGCCGAACACGATATGGCTTGGGGCCAGTTTTGCATTATGTTTCGCAGCATCTTCATTGAAGGATTCGCGCGTCCGTACAAAGGCGTTCGACTCATCCTCAAGAATTTGGTCAAACGCTTTCGTGGACTTGGCGGGGAGTTGAAACTTCGTTCGGGTGTCAAAACGATTCATGTCGATGACGAACAAGCGGTTTGTGTCGAGCTTGATAGTGGTGAACAAATTCAAGGAAAGCGAATCCTTTCCTCTGCGGGCAGCCTCGAAACAATGCGGCTCTGCTCGGACACCAGCGAGCCCGATCCGCGACTCGCCGGCCAGTTGACCTTTATCGAGTCAATTTCGATTCTTGATCGAGAACCCGCGGTCATTGGTAACGAAGACACCATCGTTTTTTACAACGACTCAGACAAATTTAATTGGGAACGTCCGGCTGACGATCTTTGCGATACGCGGACTGGCGTCATCTGCTCACCAAACAATTACGTCTATGGCGATGATGATGGCAAGCTGGCCGACGGTGTGATCCGAATCACAACCATCGCCGATTTCAATCGTTGGAAAGCACTTTCCGAAGAAGAGTATCACCGGGAAAAACTTCGGTGGTACGATCGCAGTGTCGCCGCAAGCGTAAAGTACACTCCCGATTTTCGTCCTTTTGTAATCGATACCGATCTGTTTACGCCAACCACGATCAACCGATTCACGTGGCATGATAACGGGGCCGTTTACGGTGCACCCGACAAAGTTCTTGATGGGACGACGCATCTCAAGAATCTGTTTCTCTGTGGAACGGACCAAGGTTTTGTTGGAATCATCGGTGCGATGATGAGCGGCATCTCAATGGCCAACATGCATTGCCTGAGAGATTGAGTCATACGTCGTAATTACGACGCTTTTCTTGCGATGCTTCAGCGGCAATTTGTTTTCGATGAAACAAGATTGCTTCTTCCAATCGCCAAAGAGTTGAACCGCTGGCGAACTCCGATAAATTGGTTTTTGATCCTATCCCAAAACCAAAAGATTATTCGACAGTGCGCCGAATGCGCTAGCCTCGACTCACAACTTTTGGGATAGGCTCTTAGTCAAAACGACTCAGCTCTTAGGAATTCACGCACATGTTCGCATCTCAACCTCGCGCCGCAATTACCTTTTTAATGGCCGCTTTCATCGCAAGCCATTCCACACCTGCTTTGGCACAAGAGGATGGCCCTTATCCACAAGACGAGGCCTCCATTCGAAAACAGGATGTGCCAAAAGGAAAAATCGTTCGAGCAAATTTTGCCAACAGCAAGATCTTCCCGGGCACAGAGCGAGATTACGCGATCTACGTTCCACAGCAATACGACGCTGCCAAACCTGCTTGTCTGATGGTGTTCCAAGACGGGATTGGATTTCTAAACGAAAAAAGTCCCGCCCAAACCCAAACAGTGTTCGACAATCTAATTCACTCAGGCGAGATGCCGGTCACAATCGGCGTGTTCATTAACCCTGGAGTTGTTCCCGCTCAAAACAAAAATGCCCAACCAAGATTTAATCGAAGTCTTGAATACGATGCCATCGACACACGCTACGTTGATTTCTTGACCACTGAATTGCTTCCCGAAATCGAAAAAGATTATGCAATCAGTTCTGATCCGAATGACCGAGGAATCTGTGGCTCAAGTTCCGGCGGCATCGCCGCTTTCAATGTTGCCTGGCAGCGGCCTGATCAATTTCGACGCGTCTATACGATGGTCGGAACTTACATTGGCCTGCGGGGAGCCAACGAAATGTCAGTCTTGGTTCGAAAGACTGAGCCCAAACCGATTCGAGTCTTTCTTCAAGACGGCAGTAATGACTTGAACATTTACTGTGGCGACTGGTGGGTATCCAACCAGGGCATGTTGTCAGCTTTGAAATTCAGTGGTTACGAAGTTGACCACGTTTGGGGAACGGGTGGGCACAACAAGAAACATGGTGGCGCGGTGCTTCCTGACGCGATGCGGTACATCTGGAAAGACTGGCCCAAGAATGTCGAAACTCATTTCGACAAAAGTCGTAGCCGAGCGCCGGAGTTTTTACTGGATAGTGAAGATTGGCAAGTCGTCTCTGAAAATAAAGAACGGAATTTGATTAGCCCAGTTTTCGACAACCAAGGCAATCTGTTTTATGCTTCTCGGAACCAAGGTGAAATTTTCAAAATCACTCCCTCCGGTGAAAAATCACTTTTTTGGTCTGTCGATCGCTGGGGAGCAAACAAAAGATTCTCTGGCAAATTTGAGCAACCTCTGATATCCGGACTTGCGATTGGCCCCAATGGAACTGTCTATGGAGCATTGCCATTCCAAAAATCAATTGTCAAGTTTTCAAATGACTCGCCTGAATTTGAAACGATCGCCTCAGATGTTCGTGCGGGTGGCATCGTGGTTGCAAACGATCAGACAATCTATTTCACGGACACCGGCAACAACTCTGTTTGGATGAAACGGCCTGATGCCGAGCCAGTCGTTGTCGCGACTGGGTTTTCCGGAGTTCGCGGTATTACACTCAGCACAGATCAGACTTTAGTTTACGTCTCAGATTTTGATGGTCGCTACATTTGGTCCTCGGTCCGCGGCCAGGACGGAACTCTCCAACACACTCAGCCCTATTTCCACATGCACACTCCACCCGCGGCCGTCGACGTGCGACCGCATACCAACGGCATGTGCGTCGACAAAGCTGGCTGGGTTCTCGCAGCGACAAAAATGGGAATTCAAATTTGCGACCAACCTGGCCGAGTCAACTTAATTCTCCCGCCGCCCGCTGGATTAGACTCGCCGTCTCATGTGACTTTTGGTGGCACCGACAACCAAACGATCTTCGCGACTTTTGGGAACAAGATCCTCAAACGCAAAATCAAATTGACTGGCGTTCAGCCTTGGGGCGAACCCGTAAAGCCTCCCAAGCCCCGTTTGTAAACGAGGCATTGCTTTGTCAGCTTTCTACATTTTAAAACCTATCGAAAAACCAAGAGTTACTCGACAGTGAGCTAAAGGCGCTAACTTCGGGCCAGGACAACCAGCAAAACAAGCCAATCGTTGGGTTGGCCCGAGGCTAGCGTCCAATGGCACTCACCGCTTCTATAACACTTTTTAGTCTTGAGCTATCACCGAAGACGCGCTCTCGATTTGGAAAATCGAGCGACAATGTCGCCCAGCTCTCCGAGCTGGTAGCGAGCCTTCCTGAAGAATGTAATAAATGCCCTGCAGGCTCAGCCCACAAATTTAAAGTGAGTGCCATTGGGCAAGCGCCTACGGCTCACAAATTTTGGGACACGCTTTTAGGTGTGAGTTAAACAATCTGATCCAACGAACTCAATTTGCTTGAAGCCGATACAAAGCCAACGCTATAATCTGGACTTCATCGAACAAATACGGAATCACCATGAAGACAATTAAACTTTCGTTCTTGATACTTGCCGTTGTCGTCTCAAATACTCCAGCGCGTGTCTTTGCGCAGCAGTCTTTAAAAGCCGCAAACATTTTCACAGACAACATGGTGCTTCAACGAGATGAAGCCTTCGTGATTTGGGGCTGGGCAGGTGTAAACGAAGAGGTTTCAGTGTCGTTGAAAGGGCAGTCCGTCACGGCAAAAGCTGACGCCAAGGGGAAATGGATTGCCAAATTCGAACCGATTGGCTTGGGAGATCCCTTCACGGTTACTCTCAAAGATGCGACCAACGAAATCACTTTTTCGAACGTCGTCGCCGGTGATGTCTGGATTTGCAGTGGTCAATCCAACATGGAATGGGAAGTCAAAAACTGTGGCAACCCAAAAGAAGAAATAGCCAATGGCAATTATCCAATGATTCGTCACGTGCGAGTCGATCATGTGACCAGCACGACCAAGCTCGACGACGTTACGAATTCGGGTTGGCAAATCTGTACCCCAGAGACGGTTGGAAATTTTTCAGCGACTGGTTATTACTTTGGTCGCGAACTTCACAAACAGCTCGATGTCCCGATCGGTTTACTCCATACATCATGGGGCGGAACGATTATTGAGACTTGGATCAGCGGAGAAAACCTTCGACGCCATCCCGACTTCCGAGAAGCCGTTGCCAAGGTCGTCGCAAGCGGTGGCGACAAAGCCAAACAACAAGAACTGGCAGCGAAAGCCCAAGCATGGGCTGAGTCGTTTCGCAAAGCTCTCGAAGACGAGTCAGACGAATGGCAGGCAGTTGATCTTGATGACTCGACATGGAAACGAATCAAAGTTCCAGGTCATTGGGAGTGGCAGGGGTTCGATGGCATGGACGGCGTCGGTTGGTATCGGCACCGATTCAATCTTCCCGCTGATGCCGTCGGGAAAAAATCAACGCTTTCCATCGCCATGATCGACGATGTCGACCATACCTACGTAAACGGAAAATTAGTTGGAGGAATGACGACTTGGAACGAGCACGCGAATATGAGATTCCAATTGACTTGCTCAAGGC
>CAYMFZ010000234.1:0-2483 GCA_964389585.1 uncultured Pirellulaceae bacterium
GTCCAACACAAGGCTTCCAACACAAGGCTTCCAACACAACGCTTCCTAAGTGAGCCTTCGCAAAATCTCAGGCTGGAAGCCTAAGTCACTTATTGGATGCAATTTCTTGAGAGTCGTTGTCTTTAAAAAATGCCCAACTGATCGCGAGCATCATCCGTCATCATGTCTTGGGTCCACGGGGGATCCATCACGACTTTGACTTCGACATGTTCAACGGTTTCCATCTCGCCAGCGTATTTTTTCGTTTCCGAAACAAGCTGTGGTCCAGCGGGACACATTGGGCTGGTCATTGTCATTTCAATGTTGACGTTGTATTTCTCTTCTTCGCCTTCGATCGCCACAACATCAACGACGTAGATTAGTCCTAGGTCGACGATGTTGACGAAAAGTTCAGGATCGATGACTTGTTTGAGTGCTTCCCGGACGTGGTCTTCATGAAGGGGCATTTTTGCTTCCTCAGTTTTAGTGGTTCGCTTTTTGATTGGTTCGCTTGATTCGGTTTGGTTAAGCAAATCGAGCTTGCTTGGTTGATACTCGAAATCTATGCGTCGTTAATTTTAACCAGAATGTCTTCGCCGTCGACTTTGACTTCATGGGCAGTCGTGTCTTGCGTCGCTGGCATGCTGATGGCCTTGCCAGTTCGCATGTCAAATTTTGCACCGTGACGTGGACACTCGATTTCGCAGCCCTGATGTTCGCCATCGCTCAGTGTTCCACCGTCGTGCGTGCATACATCGTCGATGCAAAAAAAGTCGTCACCAACGCGGCTGAGAATGACAAGTCGATCGTCAGCTTCGACCAAGATTTTTGATCCGTCAGCAATCTCGGATTTGGTCGCCAGTTTTATGAATTCGCTCATTTGATCCTAAAGTAAAAATAGAAAGTCGCCATCGGAATTGATTGGTGACTCTGTTTGCTCCTTCTTTCTTAATCTTAATCCTACTCTTAATCGTACTCTTCGTCTTTGGCCCAAAACTGCCGTTGAGAATCGGTGGTTTCAAATGGTGAATCCACTTGCGAACTCGCATCCATTTTGAAATGCGATTGCGATGAAGATTAGGATTGAAAGCCTGCGGCTTACTAGATCATATACCCTTCATTCTCTTCCATCCCTTTCGACGCAGCCAATTTAAGCTTAACGTTCAAGGCGATCCCTCCAGCAATGTGCCTCGCGGACTCAACACCCAATCGCCTCGCCACATCAGCCGCTTTGCCGCTTCGTTTTCCGCTTCGACAAAGGAAAATGACATCGCGTGGGGTTTCCTGGTGAGCTCGCAGCAACGTCGGAAGAAAGCCGCTCAATCGAGTTAGCGGAACATTCTCTGGCGGCGAGGCAAAACCTAACTCGCTCCAGTCTTGAGCGAACGCAAACTCATGCGGCTCGCGAACGTCAATGATCCAGGAATCACGGTGCTGCGCGAAAAAGTCTTTTAACTCATCGGGGCTAATTTCGATCGAACAAGCTTTGGACATGTCCGTCTCTTTGATCAATCCACAAACCAATTCGGAGTTGGTGTCGTTCGATATTCCCGAATCGATGGTTGGTTTCGAGTCGCAAAAATCTTCGTAGGCGAGCGGTGATTCCGGACAAAGGATCTTTGCCAAATAATCATTGTCGGATTTTTCAAATTCAAGCGTCGTTGAAAACTCGTTGTTGTAGTCGTGCGTTGGGCACAGGATCGTTTCAGGAGAGACGATTTTCGGCAAGCGATGTAGCGACTCAAACATCTTCTCAATCGAACTGCATGGGAAATCGGTTCGGCCAATTCCACCCATCAAAATCGTGTCGCCTGTGAAGGCGTAAACAATATTCTCGGCAGGCAGTTTTCCCTCCGGTGAAAGATTGCCCACCAGAAAAGCTCGTCCAATCAAAGTATGTCCTGGCAGTTCAGTTTGGGCGATGATCCATTGGTCGTTGAACTTGATGAAAGGGGCGTCGCTTCCATCGTCCAATTGAGTTGTTCCATCAGGTTGTTCAGGCCAACCGAGTTCATCGGTTGTATCAGCGGATGGCTCTGCAAGCGAACCAACAACTTTTAGCAGCATCTTACGACAAGAATCATGATCGACATGAGCGTGGGAATCGAGAATCGCGACGACCTTACTTTGTTGGCAGCGAATCAGCGCCTCGACGCGTTCGGCAAGCTCTTCAAAAGGGTCAATGACAACACATCGCTTTGATTTCGAATCCATCAACAGCCAAGTGCACATCGATCCGGTCTTTAGCTGAACCAACCCATTAAGGTCTTGGCCGGACATCGCTTCGGCGTCGCTTGAAACGACTAAACAGGAATCGCAAAGTGCTTGGCCAGCTTGTTCAATGCGTTCGCACGCCGCATGAATTTCTGATTCGGTAGTTAGCGGACCGAACGAAAGCCGTATCGCGCCGTTAGATTGCCAGTCAGGAAGTCCCATGGCGTCGAGCACATACGATCTTTGGACTCCTGAACCACAAGCCGATCCTGAGCTCACGCGAATGCCAG
>CAYMFZ010000234.1:2493-8334 GCA_964389585.1 uncultured Pirellulaceae bacterium
GCATCGAACAAGTCCAACAGTTCCTTGCTTGGGAATCCCTTAACGGCAAAATTTACCGTGGTCGGGACAGCCGAGTCGAAAGGAGTGTTGAACACAATGGTTGGAAAGGCTTTTTTCAAGACGTTGATGAGTCGAGCTTGGTAGTTTTTTAGCACTTCAGCCGGAGCAAAAGTGCAGCACTCGGTTTCCGAAAGCTTTTTCATCACTGCCGCGATTGCCGCAACGCCGGGAAGATTTTCCGTGCCCCCACGCGCGCCCTGTTCTTGCCCTCCACCGGCAAGTAACGGAACCAGCGGCGCGTTTTCGCGAACGTATAGTAGGCCAATGCCTTTCGGGGCATAAATTTTGTGGCCGCTAACGGGCGCGTAATCAATTGTCGTTTGGGCGAGATTCAGTTTGACTTTGCCGACCGCTTGAACGGTGTCGACCAACCATCTTGCGGTATCTGATTGAGAACGGATTGCAGATTCAACCGCGACGAGGTCAGTGATTACGCCCGTTTCATTATTGACCGCCATCGTGCAAATCAAATCGGCACGACTCGCATGTTGCTTGATGAAATCCAAATCAAGCATCCCTTTTTCGTCGACCGGGATTTCCAAGACTTCATCATTGACGCCCAGTAAGTCGTTCCAGTGTCGAATCGCCTGCGGAACGGCTTTGTGCTCCGTTGAGCCGTAAAGCAACACGCGGTTTTCGCTGGGGAGATCGCCAGACTTTCTTCGCTCACGAATATCGCACAGCGTCGAAAAAATCCCCATTTGAATGGCTTCGGTCGCACCGCTGGTGAATACGATTTGACCGTTGTCGGCACCCAGTACATCACGAACAAGATCACGTGCCGTCTCAAGAATAAACCTGGCGCGCAGACCGGAGATGTGCGAGCTGCTGGGATTGCCAAACAAGTCTTCCATCGCGTCCTGCGCTTCGTGAGCGGCCGCCGGAAGAACCGGCGTCGTGGCGTTGGCATCAAGATAGATTTCAGAAGACGTACGAATAATCATCGCACCCTCGGCGTGTGAACGGTAAATTGAAAAAGAACATCAGAGTTTGCCAATTGATCAATTAGCTCTGAAATACATTGTATCGCGATGATCGTTGTTTTGCGACTGATAATTATGGATTCAACGATTCGTTGATCGGTTCAGCACCCGTTCGATGAAAATCAAAGTAGACAAATTGTGAAGACTGACTTGAGCCAGAAAATTCAAAACATCTTGACGGGCTTGATGTTCATTGGCTGGGCTGTGATGCGAGTCGTTTCAGCCGATTTGATAGATCGTTGGACCGTGGTTCAATTGGTGCCGGCGGTCATTCATCTTGTGGTCGCGTTCTTATTCTTCAGAAGAGAAAAGTGGGTGATGGACGGAAGCGTGAGTTCCATTTTGTGGAGCCTTCCATCGTTTGTCGCTGGAGGAGTTGCGATTAGTCTCGCACCCGCGTCACATCAATGGTCTGTCACTTCTCAGTTGGCATTCTTGGTTTGCGGGATCGGAACTCTGATTGGATTGTTGTTCTTGGGAAAGAGCTTTTCGATCTTCCCTGCCCTTCGTTCGATCGTCAGCCACGGACCTTTTCAAATTGTTCGGCATCCAATTTACTTTTGCGAGCTAATGATGATCGCCGTCTGTTGCTGGGCCGGGGGCGAACTTTTTCACGTTGGCATCTTCATTTTTGCATTGGTGGCGATCGTCTTGAGGATTCTGTTTGAAGAAAGAGTGTTGTTAAATTCGAATTCGTACGTCGACTATTGCCGTACAACCAAGTACCGTTTGGTGCCACGGGTTTGGTGATTTGTTCTTCGCCGGTCGAAAATCTTGATTCCAATTGAACTAATTTTATGAACCTTCTCGTGGTTAGCGTGTCCGCGTTGCCAGTCGGATCTTGGCAGCAACGAAAGCAATGAGATGAAAACTGAGGCCAGTTGGTTGAGGCGTTGGTGGAGCCAATCTTGTGGCGCGCGAGAACTTCTCGTCATCTCTCTACCGCTAATCATCTCGACGATTTCTTATACGGTAATGCAATTCTGCGACCGAATGTTTTTGGCTTGGCATTCGAACGATGCACTCGCTGCCGTTCTGCCGGCGGGCGCTTTATCTTGGACTTTAACCGCACTACCGATGGGAGTTGGTTATTACTGCACAACTTTTGTGGCGCAGTATTTTGGTGCAGATCAAAAAGAAAAAATTGGAGCGATCGTTTGGCAAAGTATTTGGATCGGTATCCTTTGTGTTCCAATCTACCTCGTGATCGGCTTTTTTGGTGAAGCCATTTTCAATGCGATTGGGCATTCGCCTGAGTTGGCGAAGCTTGAACATCAGTACTTTCTTGCGCTCTCAATTGGAGCCGGCGCAGTCGTTTTAGACGCTGGGATAAGTTCGTTTTTTGTCGGACAGGGCAAAACTAACACCGTAATGTACTGCAGTTTCCTTGGAGCCGGGCTCAATATCTTGCTCGACTATTGGTTTATCTTTGGAGGTCTAGGGCTTCCAGCGATGGGGCTTTGGGGCGCGGGGTTGGCAACGACGATAAGCATGTGGTGCAAGGTCGCTGTTTTCGCGTGGCTGTTTTTTCATCCACGAAACCGAAGTTTAGGCACAAGAAGTGACTGGCGTTTAAACTTGCCTTTGATGGGACGTTTTTTTTACTATGGAATTCCGAACGGGATTCAGTTTCTTGTCGAAGGGTTCGCGATCACATTCTTTTTTATGGTGATCCCAACAATCAGCGAACCAGCATCGGCTGCAGCATCCGTCGTTTTCAGCATCAACATGCTGGTTATCTATCCGGTGTTTGGATTGGGAATGGGCTGTTCAACTCTTGTTGGTCAAAAAATCGGCGAGCAGGCTCCTGAACTTGCAAGTCGGGCAACGTGGAATGCTTTGTTGTTGGGCGTGATCTACACGGCAGTGTTCGCCGTTCTCTATGTTGTATTGCCGGATGCTTTCCTCGTTGCTCATTCCACCGAATCAGGCGACTTCAAAGAAATTCATGGCATGGTCCTGCTCTACCTGAAATTCGTCGCCGTGTATTGCATTTTTGATTCGATTCAGATCGTTTTTGTCAGCGCGATCAAAGGCGCGGGCGATACTCGATTCGTTGTCGTCGTGACTTTGATTTCGTCAGCGATTTTCGTCGTAGCCGGTTCGCTGGGCTCAAGGCTGTTTGAGGCGCCGGAATCGAAAGTCAACTGTTGGTGGACTTGCTTGGCTGGGTGGGTCTTGATGTTGTGCGTCGCTTACGGCGCGAGGTTTTTGCAAGGCAAGTGGAAATCTATGTCGGTGATTGAAGTTGATTCAGCCAACGAAGTGACGAACGAGATGGCGACGAAAGTCCAGGCGAAAACGCTTCTTTAAATAGTGTGCGTTGGCGCCAGGCAAACCCACATAGAGCGGGGATTTGTCGTACTGGGGTTGAAGAGAGCAAAGCCAGAGCCAGCACGGCCCGGGCAACTACGGTCAAGGTGCCGTCGTATCGGCGGGCGCGCAAATGAATGCGCATTCTGTCGGGCGGCGTCGTTTACGCGCCGAGTGCCAACGGCACGGCATGTGATAGCCACGGACGTAAGTCCGTGGTTGGTTTTCCACAACTAAACGAGTCTTGAAAGGACGGCAGGAAAGTCCGCGATCTCAAGCCATGACCTTTAGCGTCCAAGGTTTCGTTTACCTTGAACGCTCAAAGATCAGTTTGCTGACGCCAGAATACTCGCGTTTGTTTCATTTCCAGGATTGGGGCGCGGAACGGTTGAGACAACCGTTCTACACTCTACTCGTAATCGCGAACGCGTCTTGAAATTGCAAGCGCCAATGCTTCGCGGACGCTCTCGATTGTGACGCGATCGAATACTTGCTGGAAGAAACCTGTTACGATCGCGCGAATGGCTTCCTTGCGAGTGAAACCGCGGCACTGAGCGTAGAAGATCAGTTCTTCATCAACTCGGCCACTTGTCGAGCCATGTGTGCAGCGCACATCGTCGGCTTCGATTTCCAATCCCGGAATCGAATCGGCACGAGCTTTCGATGAAAGCAACAAGTTGTCGTTGCGTTGGTAGCCATCGGTTTGCTGGGCATCAATGTCGACTTTGATCATTCCGCGCCAGACCGTTCGCGAGTTGTCTTGCAAAGCGCCTTTGTAAAGAAAGTCGCTTGTGCAGTCAGAGGCTTCGTGATGCTGAAGCGTGTGGTAGCTGAGATGCTGTTTGTTTTCAGTAAACATCACGCCGTTGACTTGGCAGTTTGCCCGCTTACCACGAAGGGCAACATGCTGGTTGACTTTCGCAAGTCTTGATCCAAGTGCACCAACTGTCCATTGCAAGTTCGCGTCTCGGCCAACGGTGGCCTTTTGATGGGCGAAGTGCCAAACCTTCTGGCTCCAGTCTTGAAGGTTGACGTAGCGGAGGTTCGCGCGGTCACCAACAGTGATTTCGATCGCACCACAATGAAGCCCCGTTTCGCCTTCGGGATTGCTCGACTCGGCCAACACGGTTGCTTCGGCGCCTTCTTCCACCACGATTAACGTGTGGGTGAAATCCGAACCACCATCGGAAACCGTCGTGAACGTGTGAATCGGTTTGCTGATGCAAACATTGCGAGGCACGTACAGGAATGTTCCGCTGGTCCAAGTCGCTTGATGGAGCGCGGCGAAGCGGTCAATCGTTCCTGAAACCGTTTGGAACAAGTGCTTTTGAATTAGCTCGCCATGTTCTTCAAGCAGTTCCGAGATGTTTCCAAAGACAACACCCTTTTTCACCAATTCATCATCAATCGTTGATTGAGCCGGAACTCCGTCGATGGCTGACGACGAACCAACAAGCTCAACTCCTTCGGCAAGAACGGGATTGCTGGTCGCAGACGAATCACGCTTGGACGGAATGTTGAATTTGTCCAAGTGAAACATGCGAATGTCGGTTCGCATCCACTCTTCGTCTTTGTTGCTTGGCCAGCTCATTTCCTGGAAACGCTGCCAAGCGGCTTTCCGGATTTCGGTTAGCCAAGCCGGCTCGTTGCGTGAATCGAGAAAAGCTTGGAAGCCTTCGTCGGTGAAAGCGAGTAATTGATTTTCGGTAACTGTTGTCATTGGTTTAACCTTGGCAACGCCAAGTCTTATTGTTCTTAATCTTAGTCTTGATCGTAATCTTGATCCCACTTTGGAAAGTTGATTCCAAAGTAGGTTGTTGTTGTTTAAACCTTCGCGTTCGCATTGCGAACTCTCAGGGTGGCGCTATTTCACGGAGTGAAATGCCACAATCACAGGTATCGAGCCCCTTTTTTTCCGCGGGCTCAACCAAACTTTGCCAATCTTAGCCAACTGAGCCTTCCATCTGCAATTGAATCAAACGGTTCATCTCAACCGCGTATTCCATTGGCAGTTCCTTGACGAGCGGTTCGATGAATCCATTCACGATCATCGTGCTTGCTTCGGCTTCCGAAAGTCCGCGACTCATCAGATAAAACAATTGCTCTTCGCCAATTCGCGAAACGCTCGCTTCGTGACCCATCGAAACGTCTTGCTCGTTGATCTCGATGTAAGGGTAGGTGTCAGAGCGACTTTCCGGATCCAAAATCAAAGCGTCACAAACGACGGAGCACTTCGAGTTGTGGGCACCCTTTTCGACGCGGGCAAGTCCACGGTAACTACTGCGACCACCATTTTTCGAAATTGATTTCGAAATGATTGTTCCCGTTGTGTCAGGAGCACAGTGAACGAGTTTCGCTCCGGCATCCTGATGCTGGCCTTTGCTGGAGAACGCGATCGAAAGAATCTCGCCACGAGCGCCCGGCTCCATCATGTAGACGGCTGGGTACTTCATTGTCAGTTTCGAACCAAGGTTGCCATCAACCC
>CAYMFZ010000235.1:0-494 GCA_964389585.1 uncultured Pirellulaceae bacterium
CCAACAAGGCGATCAGAACCGAATTGAACAGCACCCGTCCACCAGTGATCAGAAGTCGCAACACCACTGGTAGGGAAATGCATGTGTGCAGATTCGAAGTTCAAAGCTGCCAACGCAGTTTGACGCAGGTTGTTCATACATTGGGTACGACGTGCTGCTTCACGTACTTGCTGCACCGCTGGCAGCAACATCCCAATCAAAATTCCAATGATGGCGATCACCACCAATAATTCCACCAGCGTAAAGCCGGTGCGTCGCTAAGTTCTTTTCATAATCATTGCATCCAAATAGAAAAAGAAATAAGTCAATTACGCCTGATACATACTCACCGTAACATAGGCTTGTTAACAAAAAAACTATGATTTGGGTGCCGTATCGAGCTCAACTACGACCTTCGGTTTGAAACCGTTTTCACGCTTTTTCATTGATAAAAATAACGCGCGGTATTCCATTCTTGTTCTCCCCCTCCGATGCCGTAATGGGGAAGCCTGCCG
>CAYMFZ010000235.1:504-8289 GCA_964389585.1 uncultured Pirellulaceae bacterium
TTGTTCATTCATACATTGAGTACGACGTGCTGCTTCACGACAGAGCTCAGCCTGCCTATGATTGTTTGAAACCGTTTTCACGGTTTTTGCCGAACGAAATTAACGCGTTGGATTCCGCTCTTGTTGGGCAAAAACGATGTCGTAAAGGGGAGGCCAAATGGTGGCGGATTGATCTGTAATTACACTTGAAGCCCGGTTTTTTATTGTAAAAAAATGCAAATTTTATGGCTTGGTGCTGGTTAAACTTTGACGATTCTGCCGATAACAACGGCAACTCCGATTATTCCAATTATCGGGGTCAGTTCGATTCACTCCCCCCATGTATCGGATGAAACTCTTGGGCGCAAGGTATGCGCCTTTAGATTCCTACATATCGGAGTGAATTCCCAATGGGAAATATGCGCCTCTTCCACACCTGGACCTCGCTGATTTTTGGCCTCGTTCTCGCCGTTGCTTGTACGCATGTCGAAGCTCAATTGACACACAGTTTCGGTGATAAAGCCACTCACCAGAGTCAGCAAGCCTACTACCAACCTCAACAATCCCGTTCGCAATATCGCCAGCAACAGGCGACGTATGCCCAGGAAGTAAGCGTATTGGGGCAAAACGGATTTGCTCAAGACCAGCAGCGTCGCTCGATTCAGCAACGCGCGTCTGACCTTCTCAGGTCCGGCTCTCTACAAGTCAATGAACCCGCGACTTCTCAGTTTCAGACCTCGTTTCCACAACGTCGGCGAGGAAGCAACGTGGGCTATCGACGACTTCAAGACCAGGATGATCCGTTTGGTGAAGGTCAGGCTCAGCCCAGTAATCAACCTACAGGTTCGCAGCAGCAGCCAAGTAATCAGTTCGACCCATTCGCTGATCCGCCAGCTCAAGACAATCCTCCGGCAATGCAGCGCCCAGCGAACATTGATCCATTTGCTGACCCGCAGCCTCGTGAGCCTCAAAGAAACCCGGAACCTCAATCGCCTTTTGGGCAGACGCCTGAGACGACGCCTCGAGAGCCGTTCCAACAGCCAACTCAGATGGAGCCAACTCCACCTCAAATGGATCAAGAACTGACGAACCCATTTGCTGATCCACCTAAAGAGCAAACTGAACCCCGTATGCAAGCCCCGGAAAGCACGCCACGTCAACCAAGTGACGTTGACTACCCACCAGAGTCAGTAACTCCAGATGACGTGCCTTCGAATGATAACTCGCAGCCGCAACAACAATCAGTTGATGCTCTCGACTACGAGCAAGGCCGTCCTTTTCAAGAGTCGATCAATCGGTCCAATGTTTATCGAGCCCCGCCGGTCGATGCGATGCCACCGATTGTGCAACCCAATCAGGCGCCTGCCTACAACTTGCAACCGCAGATGCAGCAGCGCATGACGCAACCTCGAATGGCTCCGACTTATCAGTCGCCTTACCAGCCGATACCAGGGTTGGCCCCGTCTCAGCCTTTGTATCAACAGCCTGGTTATCAGCAACCGGCGTACCAACCGCCAGCCTACCAGCAACAGGTTCCAAGTCAGCCGATGTACTCCCAGCAAGCGCCAAGTGCGTTCGCTCAGAATAACGTTGCCGGTGACCCAAGCGTTTACTCGCCGGTCGTTGGGCAATGTGGAAGTTGTAACAGTTGCAACAACGGTTGCAAAAGTTGTGGCGAAGGTTGTCCAAATTTTTACGTAAGTCTGTTCGCTGGAATTTCTGATCTGCGAGATTTGGAAAGCCAGGCAGGGTTTGGATCGATCAATGCCGACAGCGGAGAAGCGTTCGGTATCGCGCTAGGTAGACGCAACGGGCGCAACTTGCGAACCGAGGCCGAATTCACCTATCGTCAGAATGATATCGATGGAATGCTTCCAACGCTTCAACCGTTCTCAGGAAGTCTGAATTCCTATTCGGGAATGGCCAACGCCTACTGGGAGTTTATCGATGTCCCAACTGGGTGCTTTAAGCCATACATCGGCGTCGGAATTGGTTTTGTCGGCGTCGATGTGGAAGCGACAGATCAGCTTGGCCGCAACTTGATTCCGTCATCAACTGACAACGACACAAGTTTTGCGTTCCAGTACATGGCCGGCGTTAACTACAAAGCCTATCGGAATGTTGATCTCTTCGCTGAGTATCGATTCTTCGAAGCTGATTCCTTTCGCATTAACGCGCCTGGTTTGGCCGATAGTTTCAACTACGAAACCGATAACGTCTTGTTTGGATTTCGCTGGAAATTCTAAATCTGATTTCGATCGAACAGGTTGATAGATTCCGACCTTGTGTTTCAATCTTTCAATTGAATGCTCAAATTCAAACGGGCAGTTCGCTTGAGGTGCGAATAGACGTGCGAATAGATGTTTAACCCAAGAAGCCCAGGACCAGTCATGCGGACAGAAATAGAGCTCCTGCTGATTGGGCTGGGTGGTGCATTGGGTGCAATGTCGCGATATAGCATTACCGCCTTGTCCAATAAAGTGTTTGCCCATACGTTTCCACTGGGGACTTTGATCGCGAATCTGCTCGGTTGCTTTTTGCTTGGAATGATTCTGGGTAGCGGGCATGCCGAGAAAAGTCATCCTATACGCCTTGGAGTTGGGGTTGGTTTTCTTGGAGCACTCACAACGTTTTCGACGTTTGGAGCTGAGACGATGAGCCACGCGAACGAGGGCAACTGGACGATTGCATTCGGCAACGTCCTCGCAAATGTTGTCCTGGGACTCTTGTTTGTGTTCTTGGGAATGATGGCTGGAAAGAAGCTGGCGTGATCTTTCCATTTGACCGTTTTTTGATGCGAACTTGTTCGGCAATGTTCGCCGTTGATTCACTGAATCGAATTCAGTCTGACCGCAGGTGAATAATAGCTATGTCACTGCTTCAGCCGGCGAATTGCCGCTGCGTCATTACGTGCGTTCGTTGACCAACTAGCGGCGTCGATCTAAACTGTTTGGATTCTGGCAATCCCAGACTGGGATTCTGCTCACTCCAATAGTTTCATCGGTGATGGAACTTCATTGACACTGGAATGGTAAATGGATCCGCTTCATTTTTGCATCGCAATCGCACCTCTCGCTGTCTACCTGCTCCTGTTAGGCGTCATGAATTTGCGCGGTCGTCCATTTGTGACAACCGGCGCGAGAGATGCGGCGGCATTGGCTATCGGTCTTGTCGGATTTGTTATCGCAGGACCGATGGAGCTTTTCTTCCCAGAGGGAGCCGCCAGTCGATTTGGTGCTTGGGTTTGGCTGATGCTGGTTATCTTTTACGGTTTATGCGTTTCGCTGGCTGTGCTTTTGATGCGGTCGCGGATTGTGATCTACAACATTTCAATGGAACAGCTTCGGCCCGTGTTAACGCGAATCGCGATGAGCATGGATCAACGGAGTCGATGGAGCGGAGACAGTTTGCTAATGCCTGATCGCAAAGTCCATTTGCACGTCGAGCCGGTCGAAACACTGAGGAATATTCAACTTACTGCCGGCGGTAACCATCAAAGCTACGAAAGTTGGCAAGAGTTAGAGCACGAGTTACGCGACGCGCTGAAGACACTACGAGTTGGACCGAACATGATCGGTGTGCCATTGCTTTTGGTTTCCGGCGTATTGGCAATGGGAGCTGCGGTTTGGATGTTGCGTGACCAAACGGCAGTCGCTCAAGCACTTCAGGAACTTTGGCGAAAGTAACTAGTCCACGTTAAGCGCGGTTGGTTTTTTGTGATCGACAATGATGTGCAACTGTTGAAATGCGATGACCACACGCAAGTTACTTTTTCAGCTTGATCTCAAGGGTTCCTATATTCCCGGATCGCAACAGTGCTTCGTCGTTCTGGATCTCAGCCCAAACGGCAAACGTTTGACGAACTGGGTCAATCTCGGGACTGAGGAAAGTTACCTTGGCGGGAATGGAAATTTCTTCTCCGTCTGGCTGAACGAACTTGAAAACTGCTTCATCCGACAGTTTCGAAAGCCTGATCTCTCGGGCGCTCCCGGCGCATATGACTCTCAGTCGATTTAGGTTTAGGATTCTCGCGATTGGCTCTCCCGCATTCACATACTCCCCCGCAGTGTGAAACACTTCAACGACCGTTCCGTCGATCTCCGAATTGACGTGCCTGTTCTTCAAGCGGATTTGTGCGATCGTGAGTTGATCACCCTTTAATGATTCCGTCAGCCGATGAATGTCTTGCTCGCGCTCGGCTTGCAAGCCAGACAAGCGTGAACGTTCATACTCCAAACGTAATCGTTCTAGCTCCGTACCTGAAACTGATTTTGCAAACTGTTCGGCAGCGCGTCGTGACCGAGACAAAACTTGCTGATTCACTTCCGAAGACATTTTCGCGTACTGAAGATCGACATCGTTTTTCGTTTCTTGCCTTGCGATTTGCAATTCGTTTTGAGCGGCACTTACCTCGGCGCCGTACATCTCCGAGTCGAGAACGGCAATTGTATCGCCTGCGGAAACGGAGCTTCCTTCCGAGACCAAAACTTGAGTGACGATTCCCGGATCGCGTGTTGCCAATCTTAATGTTTCGATTGGGTTCAGTACGCCTTGTAGCTTGACAACGTCACTCACATCCGACGACGAGGCTGCTTTTTCAGAGGCGGTTTCTTGGGGGGTAGTTACGTCTTGGAACGCCAATCCGGCAGAATTAAAAGCCGCAAAAGTTGCCGTAACCAACCCTGCCAGCACGACAAACCGCAAATTCGTTTTCATCTTCATTGACTCGAGAGAACTTCTAAACAAAGACAAGGCAAAACCTTTTCAACCGTCCAGTCTAGTTCAAGGTGATCCACATCAGCACTCAAAAGTTGGCGTGTCCTGCCAGTAGATCTGCAAAGTCGCTTCCGAAGAAAGTTGCAGCCTGGAATACGAAATTTAGTGGGTGACTTAGTGGGTGACTCTTGCCGAGAGTTACCAAACCGACGAGAGGACCCCGTTGTCGATAAAACGCTTGCTGAAATTGGATCTTGCGTGAAACTTGGAAACTTCCAGCAGAAGTTGCCCACCAGAAATTGCCACAACAATCAACGAGAGACGAACTTAATTTGGACTGCGCTGTTTTCCGCATGTCCAGCAAGAAGAACGCCAACCACTCGAGTAAGCCAACACTGAGGAGCATTTACCAACGACGCGATCCCCAGACAGTGGTCTCATCCTGACTGGCCGTTGACTGTCAAACTTTAACCTTTGTGTTGGTTGTCCGATAATTTTCTCATGTGCCTGTTACGTGATGCGTAGCCGTATGAACGCTTTGAATCGGGATTCGGATTAAGCCTGTCGATACCTTCGTAATGCTCAAGGGGAGTTTCACTTTTTGTCTGGACGCAACCATGAAGGTGTGTTGGCAACCTAAAACGAGATGGAGAACCGCGTCAGCGTTGGCTGCTTTGACGTTGGTCACGATCTGTGTTTGTGGATGCCGAACCAATCCGCCCATTCAATTTGCGAATTCGCAAGACGCAAACTTGGTGACCAACGCATCTTCAAATGTCGTCACGACCTCATACCAAGAGGAAAAGGGAATTGAATACCCAGCGGTCAATCGAACGGTCCATGACCATGAATTCTCGCTGCCACCTCTAACTTCAGCCGACGCACTCCCACCGGCGTTTAATATTTCGTTAGATGAAGCGCTTCAAACTGCTCTGGGCAACACTTCGGTTCTTCGTTCACTTGGTGCTCAGGTTCTCCGGAATCCGCAATCGACAGCAGCGATTCAAGACCCGTCAATCAACGCGACGGATCCGATTTTTGGAGTCGAAGCCGCACTTGCTCAATTCGATGCCCAGCTCGCGGCGTCGCTCAATCATTCAAACAATGATGATGTTTTTAATAATTCGATTCTCGGTGGAGGAGCAACGGAAGTCGTCCAGGATCTATCGACAGCCGATCTTTCACTTTCAAAAACGGCTGCGACCGGAACGCGATATTCGGTTCGCAGCAATGTGCGTTACGACAACAATGACAATCCGACGAGCACGTTTCCGTCGTCTTATTCGAGTTTTTGGGAAGCCCAAGCTCGACAGCCTTTACTTCAAGGTCGTGGCTTAGATTTCAACCGAATTGCTGGGCCAACCGCACGTCCTGGATTTCGAAACACGAGTGGTGTCTTGATCAGCCGAGTCAATCACGACATTTCGATTGCTCAATTCGAACAAGCTGTTCGTGGTTTCGTCGATGAAACTTTGAGCAGCTACTGGGATTTGTACTTTGCTTATCGAAACTTCGAATCGGCCAAACGGGCACGCGACGTTTCTCTTGAGACTTGGAATACTGTCAAGACGCTTTACGACAATGATCTGCCAGGGGGAGAAGCCGACAAAGAGGCTCAATCCCGCGAACAATATTACATCTTTCAACAACAAGTCATCACCGCCCTCAACGGCGACCCACGAGCGGGCGTCGTTGGCGTGCTTCAAGCGGAAGCCAATCTGCGCCGAATGCTGGGCATGCCGCAAAACGATGGTCGTCTGCTGAGACCAGCCGATGAGCCAATCGGTGCAAAGGCGGTCTACGATTGGACCGCGCTTGTCAATCAATCGCTTGATTCTCGAGTGGAGCTTCGCCAACAAATGTGGCGAGTGAAACGAACGGAGCTAGAGTTGTTGGCCTCACGAAATTTTATGCTTCCGCGTCTTGATGCCGTCGCCACGTTTCGTAACAACGGATTCGGTGATGACTTGACCGGTGGCAGCGGACGGTTCAGTAGTGCGGTCAAAGACATGGCGTCCGGTGATCACAACGAATGGGAGATGGGTTTACAGTTGAATGTGCCGATCGGATTTCGACAAGCCGCATCTGGCGTTCGGAATTCTGAGTTGAAACTTTTCCGGGAACGCGCGGTTCTCGATGAACAAGAAAAGCAGATCATTCATGACCTTGGCACAGCCGTTCGACAAACACAACAATACGATGCCGCTGTGGAATTGGCTTACAACCGATTGGATGCGTCACTCGACACAGCCAAATCACGCGAAGTCGCCTTCGAAGCTGACGCTGTGCCACTTGATTTGTTGCTTGAAGCCCAACGTCGAGTCTTTGAAGCCCAGACTGCGTATCACCGGGCTCAAGTCGACCTGCAACTCGCGACCGAAAGTGTCAGCCGCGAGTCGGGGCAGTTGTTAGCCAATCATGCGATCGACTTGATTCAATCTCCCACGTGCAACAACGAAAACGTTTGCGTTGAACGGCGAAGAAATCGAGTGGCAACAATTAAGGAAATGGACTACCGCGTCGAAATGAACTCCCGCGTATCTCGGTAAGTCAGTTCAAACCATTGTCGCGTTTCACTCCGTGAAACGTTTTCGATTCCAAAATGAAACTTCAACTGCGATCCAAGTCATTGTAGTCCAAGTTATCCGGCCATTCGAAGACTTGTCTCAGCAGCAGCCGTTCCAAGAATCTTTGACAGGCATTCAACCGCATAAGTCTGTTCTGCGGCAGTCAGCTCAGGAAAAATTGGCAGTGCCAAGACTTCAGCGGCTGCTCGTTCGGTTTCTGGCAATGCTCCAGTCCGATCGCTCAAGTAAGCAAAACACTCTTGCTGATGGAGGGGAACCGGATAGTAGATTTCACTTCCAACATTCATGTCCGCCAATTGCTGACGGACTTCGTCGCGTCGGCCATTAGGCACCCGGATCGTAAACTGATTCCAAACGTGACCACAGCGAGGCAAAGTTGAAGGAATGCCAATCGACGAACTTAATCCGGACTCAAGCATCAATTTGCGATAACGAATCGCGTTTTGCTTTCGCTTCACAGAATACTCGCCCACATGTTTCATTTTGGCGCAGAGAACAGCAG
>CAYMFZ010000236.1:0-8269 GCA_964389585.1 uncultured Pirellulaceae bacterium
TTTTAAACAACTTCAGAATAATATTTTTTATCACTTTTGTGAAATGGATAAATTGATTCATGGAGCAAGCGGATTGAGGGAGTATTTACAACCTGAGACGCCACTCGAAAAATTTTTCTTAGAAGATCCCCCTTTTTTAAAAGGATTGATGTGGGGTACCCCTCGCTTTGGTCATCCCGAAGGTAAAATCGTTTGGAGTGTCGACAACACAGATTTGGGAGAAAACTTGATTGACGACGCCTGTGGTGTCCAGCGTTTACCGAACGACAACACGGTCATCACGAGCTATCACGCCAAGGGTGACAAAGTAAAACTCACTGAAGTTGATCGCGACAAGAGAATTGTCTGGCGATTCGATGGTTTGAAATCTGGGTTTCATCACTTTCAAATTCTAACGACCAATGGAGAATCGCTCGATTCTGCGATGAAGTAAAAACGGTCACATTCAAAAGACTTTCCAAGATCTCTCGCGCGCCAGCGAATAGAGGGTGAAAAAGCGAGCCGACTCCTCTTTATTGTTAGATGAGCCGGCTCTTCGTTTGGCTTAACCTGGGAGAAGCTTTTGAAAAAGTTCGGATGGTCAACGTTGGTTGTTTCCACTTTGCTTGGAATGGTGTTGATTTATTTTGGCACAGTCTGGTCAATCCAATTCAAACAAAACTGTAAGGGCTACCTCAAGCATGCTGCAGATTCCAACACTGTTGAATTGGCGCAAGAGGAACTTGGAAAAGCCGTGGCTTACATCGAGGCCAACGAACTCACTGAAGGCAGTACGCATCTGTTTTACGAAATGCCTGATCGTGATCTTGGTTTCTGGTACAAGAACTTGAAGGCTTCATTGAATGAGTTGGAGACGCTTGACTCCGACGCCGATCAACTTACCGTTTCGAATCATTTGTTGAAGCTGCGCGAGACGATCATGGACAGTGGTGAAAAGGGAACCCGGGTAACCGTTCCACGGGATATCCATCTCTATCCAAACCAATTCGGATTTCGAATGCTTGTGCTCGGCAGCCTTGCCGGCGTGACGATTGGATCAATCTTGTTGTGCATCGCCTATGAAAAAGAACGGCTGGCAAAATGTGCAACTGCGAAGGCAGATTCAGGCAATTGCTAGGTGACACTTTAGCCCGGCAATTCTGCCAGCTCTTGAAGTTCTGCGATTAGTGAATCGGGGAACAGGCAAAAACTATATTCGCGGGAGTCAAGAATTTGGCTTTCGCGAATTTTGCTTTTCGCATGCTCGCGCTGGGCAACCAATTCACTATTGGTTACATCTGCAAACTGGGCTAATTTTTGGTTTAACCTTCCAATTGCAAGATGTTTCTCTCGGGACCGTTCCGCCATCCGCTCGCCTTTTGTCCAGACTTCTTTTTCTTCAATCAGCTTTGACGCCTTTGGGGTCGGATTGGATATGAATGTTTCTGGATGAAATTCAAGCCTACGAATTTGCTGCTGGATCTCGATAACGTCTGATTTACGCGTCAATTCAAGATCTGTCGGCAACTTCATCGTCGCCGATAGTGTCAAATACTGAGGGAGTTCGGCTGAGAAAAAGCGTTGCGCGATTACGTCGGTGAGTTGGTCGTACTTTGCGCCCCCAATTCCATGCAGGAATAGATCGCTGACAAACAACCGCGAAAACATGGTTGTCATCAACGCCTTGGGGCGGATCGCGATGCCTTGGTTGTTGAGATTGAGAAATTGATCTGAAAAATCAGACTGGCTTAGTTGAGTCGCCCACCCACTAAGATCCGTTAGTTCAATTCCATCAGAATTCTGTCTTGAAAACAGCCGTCGGCGAACGGGATTCGATTTTTTCCAAACCCAAAAAGGCGCTTCAATCCAGCCGTCACGAAGTTCGAGTTCCGGAACTGGATGAGAGGTGCTTCGAATTCTGTGAACTTTTCGATAATCGAAAAGCGTTTGGTTGTAGCTCTCGCAAAATCGTTTGGCGTCATTGAGGATTGACTCAACCAAAATCGAAAATGACTTGGTCGTCGAAATCCAACTGACTGGAACCTCTAGTGTTCGAAGTCCAAGTTCATGTTCGAGTCGGTGTCGACCCGCGGCGATCGCATGACCAAAACGATTCGGTTCGCCATTGTCTGTAAATGCTTGAGCGGCGTTGAGAACGTTTGGCCAAAGGCGATTGGCAATAGGATCGCCAGATTGTTGACGCAGATTCTCGACTACTCTGTTGCCAAATGTTTCGAATAGGTTGTTGTCTTGAATTAACTGAGATTCGAAAGGCTCGTTCGGGCCAGGTTCGTCAATCGAGATTGAGCCTAAACTGACTGGTGGATGGGCTGTAGAATTCGATTTCGGATAACGAATCGAAGTCGAACCACAAATGTCATTGTCGACAACGAGATTGATTGCCGTGCAGTTGAATCGTTGACCAAGATTCGAAAGCACGAAATTCTTGAACCAAACGCCAGGGTGAAATAGCTCAGGTTGATGGCCAGCCATCACGATTCGATCGGGAGAACGATTGGCTGGCTCAAAGTCGAGATAGGAATGCGAGTACTTTTTCGCAAGAGCAATGACTTCCAATCGCGTTTGCTCGCGGAATTTGGCCAATCGAATGCCGCCAATTTGAACGTCACAACTAGCGGTTTGGGCCTTCAGGTTCTTCTGCCAGACAGTGTCAACCGAATTTAGTGGCGGATGGTCTAGACGTTGGCCATGTTGGCTGGGCGAGCGTAACTTTTGATAGACAATTTCGCGCCCGTTTTCGTTTTGACCGGATTGAGGATTAGCCAACCCGCATGCTCCTCATCTGTTCGCAGTCGCCTGGAAGAGCGGCAAACGCTTTGTTCATGACTTCGTAATAATATTTCAGTCGCGTTTCTGGGTCGTCCAGTTGGTCACCGAACGAGCGGCTTTCGTCGAGATAGATTCGAGGAACCGCGACTTCGACGACTTTAAGTTTATTGCACGCAGCCTGAACCCAGAGTTCCAAAGGCATCGCGTAGCCAAACTCTGTGATGTTTAGTTTCTTCAAAGCCTCGACACGATAAGCCTTGAAGCCGCAAAACGCATCCGAGAGTTCAAAACCCATTCGCTGGTTCAGAGTTTTGGTGACTTCGTGATTGATGCGTTTTCTCTGCTCGGGCGGCGGAGAGTCTTCGTCAAACTCTTTGAGATAGCGACTGCCTGAAACAATATCTGCACCCGATTTCATGCTTTCGATCACAAAATCTTGAATGCGTTGTGGCTCGTGTTGGCCATCGCAATCAATCGTAATCAAAACATCGTACTTGTGCTCCGCGGCGTATTCAAAAGCCGTCACCAATGCGGCTCCGTAGCCCTTGTTGACTGGATGCGTGACAAGAATGATGTCGTCCCGTTTGGCGAGCAGTTCCGATGTTCCATCTGACGAACCGTCATCGACAACGAGAACGTTGTCACAGTATCGCGCGACCTCATCCAAAACTTCAGAAACAGAATTGACTTCGTTGAAGACCGGAAGCGCAGTGAGAAATTTGCAGTCTGAAAGCTTGGGATCCATTTCCATCCGATCATTGAGCCGGTTACGAGATGTTCCATTCTAGGTGGTCCCGTCGAAGCGTCAACGCAAACCCTTTTTGAAACGCCAAACGTGTGGTTTCACACGCGACTAGACCCATTCCAGTGGATCAGACTCTTCGTCGCTTGCCCAGACATCGGCATCAGCAAACTGTTTGGCCAGCCGAGTGGCGAGTTCTTCAACCGCGAATCGCTCGCTTGTGTGGTGACCAAGCAGGACCAGCGAGATGTTGTTTGCTTTGGCTTCGAGACAAGTATGAAAAGTCGTTTCACCAGTCACAAATGTGTCGCATTTCGCGCGGCGGGCTTTCTCCAAGAATGATCCGCCACTCCCGCAAGCCACTCCGATTGTCTTGACGGAACGAGTCAGCTTACCCACCACATGAAGTCCACTGAGTGAAAAACTTGATTTGACCGCGTCGACAAATTCTCCAAGCGTCGTCGCGGTAGGCAGGCTTCCAACTCGACCCGCTCCCAAACCATGAGGGTCGGCTTCAATAGGAATAAGCGGTTTCGTCTCTTGAAGGCCAACTCTTAGTGCGAGGGTTTGATTGATTCCGTCGGTTGCGGAATCGAACCCGGTATGTGGACTATAAATCGAGATGCCAGCTCGAATCAAATCCCAAAGTAGTCGCGATGAAACGGTGTCGGTCGTCAGTCGCTTCAGGGGGCGAAACGGAATGGGGTGATGAGCGACAATCAAGTTGGCGTTTCGCTCGATCGCTTCGGCCGCACTTTCCGGCGTCACGGTCAAACAAGTCATCACCCGTTTCGCCTCGCCTGCCCGATCACCAACCAGCAACCCCACGTTGTCCCATTCTTCGGCCAGTCTTGTTGGCGCGAACGAATCCATGAACTTACAAATATCGTTTACGGTGGTCACTTTGAATCTTTCGGTCGCGGGTACGTATGTCGTTTTGAACTGAGTCTGTAGAATTGCGATGTGTTAATCTGGCGTCAGCTAGGATAACACTCGTCCGACGTTGTGAAAACAAAGCTGCTGGCTGAAATTCAGGCATGGCTCAGATTTACCACGTTGCATCGATCACTTATTTTCGCGCGTTGGTTCACATCCGAATGTTACAGCTCAAAAAATCAATCCGTTTGGAAAGTCTTCGACAGCCATTCAAAAAGTCGCTGGTAACCGCCGCGTCTTTAGGAGCCGATGGCGTCGAGATTAATGGCTTGACAGAAATTCGTCCCGCTGAAATGTCGCGGACTGCCGTTCGGCATTTGCGCAAGATCTTGGCCGACTTGAATTTGAAAGTCTCTGCAGTTCATTTCCCAACGCGGCGCGGATACGGGATTGCAGATGATTTAGATCGACGCATCGACGCAACCAAATCGACTTTGACGATGGCTTATGAGCTTGGCTGTAACGTTGTGGTTAATCGTATCGGGCGAGTGCCAGATGATGTCCAGCATCCAAGTTGGACGACGATGGTGCAGGCTTTGTCGGACATTGGAAACTTCAGTCAAAAAGCAGGCGCTTGGTTGGCGGCTCGATCGGGCAGTGAGTCTGGCGAAACGCTGAAGGGCTTGATTGATTCGCTTCCGATTCACTCGTTGGTCGTTGATTTTGATCCGGCTGATTTCTTGATCAATGGCCATTCCGCGACCGACGCCATGAAGATTCTTGGTCAACACGTGATGAGTTTTCGCGCCCGTGATGCGGTTCAAGATTTGTCACTTGGCCGGGGCGTTGAAGTTCAATTGGGGCGTGGCAGCGTTGATTGGCCCGCGTTATTGGGAACGCTCGAAGAGCATAACTACACAGGCTATCTCGCCATCGAGCGCGAGTCAGAAGAAAACTCAATCGTAGAAGTAGGGCAAGCGATTGAGTACCTGACGAACTTGTTCGGGTAGACGACGTGTCTTAGGCTTCCAGCCTGAGTCTGTGTAAGAATGCTGAATACAAGTCTAAGCGAGCAATCGTGTCAGAACGCGAAATTCAGAAAATTCAGTTTCAGCCTTTCGATGAAAAAAAGAGAGTTCGCATCTACACACGAGGATTTTTACCCCATTGGAGACAAGACGGTTGTACCTATTTTGTTACGTTTCGTACGGCAGATTCGATTCCAAAAGCTGTCTTTCAAAAATGGAAATCTGAACGAAAGATCTGGCTTAAACGACGCGGTATATCGACAGAAGATAGTGATTGGAAAAGCCAGCTTTCAAAATTGGTTGAACTTGATCAAAAGAATTTTCAACGTTATTTCACCGCGCAATTGTTCACTGAACTTGATAAGTGTTGTGGCAAATGCCTGTTGAAGCGTCCAGATCTTGGGAATATTGTTGCAAATGCATTGTTGTTTTTTGATGGAAGCCGTATGTCGACTGGTGATTTTGTTGTAATGCCAAACCATGCTCATGCCTTACTCACGCCAGCATTGGGGTATGAACTTGAGGACTTGTTACACTCAATCAAAAGCTATTCAGCAAGCAAGATCAATAAGTTGGTTAAGAGTAAGGGAAGCTTTTGGATGCCAGAAACACACGATCACATCGTTCGGCATGGGCCTGAGTTGAACAGAATTCAGGACTACATCCGAAACAATCCATCAAAGGCTGGTTTGCCATGCAAAGATGCGATTGTCCGTAAAGCAACCTATGAATTGAGTTAGCCGTTGTGCTTTCGTGATGACTCAGGCTGGAAGCCTAAGATACTTCGGCTACGCCCAGATGGTCTTGTTGGGTTCGCCTTCCAACTCTTTGACGTAGCGAGGCACCGCGTAGCCTGGCAACGCGGCTCGCATTTGCTTGATCAACTCGATGCCGCGTGACTTGGCGACCTCGAAATGCGAAGTCCCAATCACTGGATCGAGTTGATGTAAGTAATAGGGCAACACCCGACACTCAAGGAGACGTTTGCTTAAGTCGATCAAGACGCCATCCGCATCGTTAACGCCACGAAGTAAGACCGTTTGATTCAGCATTGTTACGCCGGATTTGATCATTCGGCCAATGGATCGTTTGACCTGTTCATCAAGTTCGTTGGCATGATTTGAGTGAATAACTACGAAAGTTTGCAATCGAGAACTTTCAAGCATCGAAAGCAAACGATCGGTGACTCGTTGAGGGATCATGATGGGGAGTCGTGTGTGAATTAGCAGCCGCATTAAGTGTTCGATCTGACTCAATCGCACCACAAGTTTTTCAAATTGTTCGTCGACGATCGTGAGAGGATCGCCGCCGCTGAGAATGACTTCTTCGATTGAGGAATCGGCACTGATTTGTTTGATCGCGGGTTCCCATTGCGAAGGCGAACTCGGCGATTCGTCATAGGGAAAGTGACGTCGGAAGCAATAGCGACAATGGACCGCGCACGCGCCAGTTGTGACTAACAGAACGCGGCCTGAATACTTTTGAATAAGCCCTGGCTGTAGGGTCGCCGCGGACTCGCCGAGAGGGTCGATTGAAAAGTGCTTTGGCGAGTGGTCTTCTGCCAGAAGCGGCATGACTTGCCGTAAAAGCGGGTCGTCGAGATCTCCGACTTTCATCCGTTCTAGCAACGGAAGGGGCACGAAGACCGGAAACTGCTTGGCCGCCTCTGGATTCTGTTCCAAGAGGTTCAACGGCAATTCCAAGCGTTCAAGCAACGTTTTTACGTCGCGGATCGCCCACTTCATTTGCTGTTGCCAAGTGCCTGAAGCGGCGCGGACAGAATCGGATTGAGACGCTAAAATTGTCATGACTCAAGAATAGTCGTTCAGCCCCTTTGTTCCAAGGTTCCAGCCGATCTAACGATCACGGACCAAGCACAATTTTGGCTTTTCGATCAACCATAACTGCAGAAGAAATTCAGGATTCAAACGTGGCTTACAAAACAAGTGATTTCCGCAAAGGTCTCAAAGTTCAAATTAACGGCGAGCCTTACGTCATGACGAGCATGGAGTTCAAAAAGCCGGGGAAGGGCAGTGCTCTCTACATCTGCAAGCTGAAAAATTTGCTACGCGGAACGACGCTTGATCGAACCTACAAAGGTGGCGATTCGCTTGAGGAAGCTGATATCCAGGAAACGGATGTTCAGTATCTTTACAAGCAAGCTGACAAATATGTGTTCATGGACAAAGAGAATTACGAACAATACGAATTGTCTGCCGAGCAAATTGGCGAAGACTGGCGATACTTAAAAGACAACATGGATTGCCAGATGACTTTCTTTGGTGGCAATCCAATCATCATGACGCCTCCAAATCATGTTGAGCTCAAAGTCGAATACTGTGAGCCAGGTGCAAAAGGCGACACGTCAACGAACGTCCGCAAACCGGTTAAGGTTGAAACAGGTGGCGAGTTTCAAACGCCAATCTTCGTCAACGAAGGTGATGTTATTAAGATCGATACGCGTACAGGTGACTACGTAGAACGAGTGAAGACGTAAGATTCGAACGCGTGAAGGCGTAAGCGTCGAACGTGTGGAGTCAGAGATATCGCAGGTTTGAAGACTAAAACATCGAACGATCTAAACCTTGGATAGCCACCGGCCCACCACTCACCCTGTGACGCTTGTCGCAGGTCAAGGGGCATGGAACCCAACCTGTCTAATCTAGAACCAAGAGGCTATTCGACAGTGAGCCGAAGGCGCTAACCTCGGGCCGGCCCAGCGAGTGGTTTGTTATTCTGGTTATCCTGGCCCGAGGCTAGTGCCGGCCAGCGCCCAATGGCACTCACTTTACCGCTTCTACAACACGTTTTAGTCTTGAGCTACCACCGAAGACGCGCTCTCGATTTGGAAAAT
>CAYMFZ010000237.1:0-4598 GCA_964389585.1 uncultured Pirellulaceae bacterium
GAGTCACCCACTGATTCTATACTCAAGGCTGCAAATGTCTTCGAAAGCGACTTTGCAGTTCTCCTCGGCAAGCCCTTCCAATGTTTGCGTTACCACCGACGAACAAGGATAATGACGTCGACCTCCTAACAGATGAACATCCACAAGGTTCGACCCGATGTTGAAGCAACGAAATCACCCGGCATTCAGTCTTCCACTTTCCGTTCTCTTCATCTGTTTACTGTTTCTTGATTGTGCAATTTGCAAGGCTGACGAGTTCGAATTCGGTTTCGCCAAAGCCAACATCACACCGTCACAACCAGTACGTCTTTCAGGTTACGCGGTTCGAAAAACTCCATTCGAAGGAATTGATGAACAAATATTCGTTCGGGCAATGGCCATGCGATCAAATGATTCACCGGACCTGAATGTGATTGTCTCAATCGAGACGATCGGACTACCAGCACAAGTCACGAATCAGATCTTCACACGCGTTAGGAAGCTTGGCATCACACGCGATCGACTTGCTGTTTGCATGACGCATTGCCATACGGCACCTCACATTGCCGGCGGGCTGGACAACCTTTTCGCGCCTCAATTACGTGCTGAAGAAAAGGAAGCAACTCAAATCTACACCGACCTGCTGATTGACAAAACTGTCGAAGCAATTGAAAACGCGGCCGCGAACCTAAAACCGGGTCGGCTTTTTTCCCGTCAAGGCGAAGTCACTTTTGCGAGAAACCGACGCGTCCTGACAGATGGACTTTGGTCTGGGTTTGGCGAAAACTCAAATGGTCCAGTGGATCACTCACTTCCAGTCTTGAGAATCACAGACGGCGATGGGAAAAAAACGGTTGGCATCCTGTTCAATTACGCTTGTCACTGCACAACTTTTGGCGGCAAGTACAACCGAGTCAATGGGGATTGGGCTGGCTACGCGGCTAAACAACTAGAACAAGCCAACCCAGAAGCACTTGCACTTTGCACGATCGGTTGTGGTGCTGATGCAAATCCCGAACGTGACTCGCCGCAAGCGTTGGAACTTGCCAAAGCCCAAGGTAAACAGATCAGCGACGAGATCACACGGATGATTGGCTTTGACCGTTGGCGAGAAATCGCTTCACCGCCAAACTCAACCTTCGGCTACGCAGGTTTACCAGTCGATCGCCCCGGTCGAGAACAGCTAAAAAAGTCGATGGAGGATCCGAATCTTCATACTCGGCAACACGCGCAAGTCATGACCCAAACCATGAACCGGATGGGACGCCTACCAGAGACGATTCCAATGCCAATTCAGGTTTGGCGATTCGACGACGAATTAGCAATGGTCTTTCTTGGTGGCGAGGTCGTCGTCGACTATGCGACTCGCATCAAAAAGGAAATCCAAAACCAATCAGGCTTGGATGATCAACAGATTTGGGTGTCGGCTTACAGCAACGATATCTTTGGTTATGTCACTTCGGAGCGAATGCGAAATGAGGGTGGCTATGAAGTCGACTTTTCGATGATCTATTACTTGATACCGGGTCGTTGGTCAGCCGGCACCGAAGAAGTCGTCATCAATCGAGTAAATGAATTATTCAGTGGAAAAAAGGTTGCGAAGCCATTATCCGTCGAGGAATCGCTTCAGACCTTTTCATTACCAGATGGTTTAAATATCGAAGTCGTCGTGGCAGAACCGCTTGTCGAAGATCCAATCAATTTTGCCATCGATGCCAAAGGCAGACTTTGGGTTGTCGAAATGGGCGACTACCCCAAAGGCGAATCTGGCGAACTAGGCGTGCATGCTGACAACAAAGAACGGGAGCCTTGGGACGGTGAACCAGGTGGAAAGATCAAACTGATCGTCGATTCTGATGGCGACGGCAGTTATGACAAGTCGACTGTTTTCATGGACAAATTGGTTTTTCCAACTGGCGTATTTCCTTGGCGGGATGGCGTACTCATCAGTGGTGCACCCGATATCATTTTTGCCAAAGACACCGATGGAGACGGATTAGCAGACTTCCAAGAAACGCTTTACACAGGATTTGAAGAAGCCAACCCTCAACACCGGGTCAACGGATTCACCTACGGACTTGACGGCTGGCTTTACCTTTCTGGAGGAACAAACAACAAACAGATCAAGTGCGTAAAGACGGGTGAGACTGTTCGACTGTCTGGGCGCGATGTTCGAATTCATCCGCAATCGGGTCGCGCGGAAGCCGTTAGCGGTGACAGCCAGTACGGTCGATGCCAAGATTCAGTTGGCAATTGGTACGGCAACACGAACAGTGAACCACTCTTTCAATTGGTAATCGAAGACCGATTCATCAGTCGCAACCCGCACGTGAAATCGCCTTCTTCGAAACGATACCTCACTGATCCGATTCTCAACCCATTGGTGTTTCCAACGAGTCGAACTCTCGATCGTTACAACGATTTACATACGTCCAATCGTTTTACATCGGCGTGCGCGCCGCATGTATTGCGGGATTCGACTTTGGGAAATTCACTTGAGTCTTCTGCTTTGATTTGCGAGCCAGTTCATAACTTGATCAGCCGAGTTCAACTTCAGACTGACGGCATCGCCGTCACGGCTTCGCGTTTTCCCTCAGAAGCCAACAAAGAAGTCATTGCGTCAACTGATAATTGGTTTCGCCCGGTCCGCCTGATGACTGGCCCTCAAGGCGGACTCTGGATTTGCGACATGTACCGACACGTCCTTGAACATCCAGAATGGATCCCCGAGGCGTGGCAAGCCAGTCTTGACCTATACGCTGGCTCGGACAAGGGTCGAATCTTTCGAATTGCTAGAGATGGCGAGTCCCCCAAAACCTCGATTGATTTTACAACGCTCAGCGTTGAAGAGTTGGCGAAAAAACTTGGCTCTCGGAACGGATGGCAACGTGATATCGCACAACAACTGTTGACTGAAATGTTCGACCTTGCGGGAAATGAAAAAGACAATAAAAGCCTGACCATAAATCAGCGAGAGTCGATTCTCTCAACGATTGAGCAGATCGTTCACAACAAACAATTGAATCTCCCGGCAAGAATTCAGTCGGTTTGGGCTTATTCCATCCTTTCAAACAAACCATTTTCAAATCATTCCCAATTGCTTCGCGTGGCCGATCCTAACCTCGCTGCAAATATGATTCGTGCTTTTGATCTCGATGTAAAAACCATTCTCGCTTTCATAAATTCCAACTCGCCCAACCGACACCATTCCAAAGTTCTTTTTGAAATCGCTTTGGCAGCATACGCGTTTGAAGACGATGACAAGACGAAGACCTTGCATGCACTGCTACCGCCGAGTGCTGACAACAAATGGATTCGAGCAGCGGTTCTAAGTTCATCTGCCTCAATCGCTGATGCTTTGCTTGTCCAAGTCTTAAAAACACTACCTCCAAGCGAGGGCAGGTCGCAATTGGTTACGGGCCTAACCGACTCGATGCTGGCTGAAAGTTTTGACGAAGGCTTAGTGAAGATATCCCAATTGTCGCAACCAGAATCAAACGACTTTGAAACGTGGCAACTCGAAATTGTCGCGTCCTGTTTGGAAAAACTTCGAACCAAGAAAAGAACCTTTCGTCAGCTTGATGCTAAAGTTCAAGGCATAAAAGATGTTGCCGAGACCTACGATCTAGCAATTGCTGAATCGCTGAAGGTTGTTGAACAGATCTCGCCAAATAATGCCGTCGATGAGAATCCGCAGAGGCGACAATTGGCTTCGATTCGCATTCTTGCAAGTGCAGACTCAAACAACATGGGTGCGGCAAGAAAATGCTTGACCGCACTATTGGGTCCGCAAAACGATCAAGAGCTGCAAACTGCCGCTGTTGAATCGTTGCTGGAAATGAAAGCGAGCGGTCAACTCGTTGCCGTGATTCCAAACTCGACCCCAGTACTCCAACGCACTATACAGACCAAGATTCTCTCGCGGCAAGAATGGGCTTTGGAGCTTATTGAGGGAATTGATAAGAAAACGATCAGCCCGAATCACTTAATGAGTTCAACCGTTCAAGCACTCCTTAATCATCCCGGCAAAAACGTTCGTGACGCTGCCAAGCGAGTCCTGTCTCTTCAAACCTCCAGCGTAGATCGAAAAACACTTGTCAATAATATGTGAGTTCGCTTTCGAAAACAAAAAGCGTTGTGGCGGGAAAAGCCCTTTTTGAACAGCATTGCGCCAGTTGTCACCGGCACGGAAACATTGGACAAGCGATCGGTCCGAATCTTTCGCTGCTTGCTGAAAAGAATGATGAATACCTCGTCAAGTCAATCTTTGATCCCAATGCATCGGTCGAATGGAAATACAAGTCATACAATGTCGTTACTGTTGAAGGGCGAGTCTATTCTGGGATGATCCAAGAAGAATCGGCCACGAGTCTGACACTGGCGAACGCCGATGGCAAATCGGAAACAATTTTGCTGAGTGACATCGAAGAAATGAAAAACTCATCAAAATCATTTATGCCCGAAGGCTTAGAAAAGAATATTTCACCTGAACAAATCTCAGACCTAATTGGGTTTATTCGATCTCAAAAGTGACCTCATCTACGAGCTATTCCACATGCATGACCATGAGTAGATTTTCAATAAATGAGCCGTGACGCGTAAGCGGCCGGGCATGAGCC
>CAYMFZ010000237.1:4608-7562 GCA_964389585.1 uncultured Pirellulaceae bacterium
AAAAACAGGTCGACTAATGAATTGACCAAGCGCAGGTCTCCGTACCAAATTGACCCGAGGCCTTACAGCCGAAGGCCCACACGTTTTTCGACTTCGTAAATAGATCTAGTAGTCCATGACTCTTGAGTTTGTTCGTGACATAGTCGTGAAGCGCTCCGCGATCCAACGTTGGACCAACGGAGCGGTCCACGACAATAAAACACCCACAATCTCATGGGTCGGATCCTACTAAAGCAAGTACACCATCGATCCGACTGCCCTAGGCTCAACGCGAAGGACAGCCGTCTGCTGCTCGCTTATAAGGGTTGAGTCCCAAATTTTACGGATTAGTTGCCACAGCTTTACGACCCCTATTCTGGATTGTTCGAATCCTAAACCCAATCACCGAACAATTCCAACTCAAACAACACATCCGTCAATTTGGTTCGGTTGACTCCTCCGTTAATCGCAGCAGCCTCAACTTTTTCAAACCCACTTATGAAACGATAGTAGTCATCGTTGAACATCCAGAGGTCGTTGCCTGTTGCACCGAGATAGTCATTACTAACGGTGTCGATCAAAAAAGCAGAATCATTACCTCCACGGCTAAACACCAAGTTTCTTCTGAACCCGGTCGTAAAGTTATTAAACCCCTCGCCTTTAAGACGCGTTCCCTCAGCGTTGGCGAACAAGTTATCGTCACCCACAGAATCAACGTAGCGAGCAATGTAATATCCCCCCGTAGAAGTCGCGGACGCTGACTCAAAACCAACTGCAAAGTTTTGATACCCAACACCGGACATTAATGCAGATTCAGGCTTGGCAACAAACACATCATCTCCGGCTGAGTCTCTGAAAAAAGCTCGATCGGTTCCATTCGTCGAGGTGACAAATACGTTGGTAAACGAAAGCGCCGTCCGCTCCGTCCCACCGCTATGACTGATTCGAGCCAATGTCGGCGTGGCGAAAAAGATATCGTCTCCACTGCTGTCTGAAAGATGCGCAACATCAAGACCGTCCGTTGATTTCGCGGTAACATTCTGAAAATTTAACGCCGCGACTCTGTAGCTACCGTCGGTTATCGAAGTGTAGTTTTCACTTCCGACAAACGTATCGCTGTTGGGCGAATCATTAAAGTAAGCCGAGTCCACACCACCGCGGGAATATGCCGCGACATTAGAAAAGCCCATCGCAATTACTGAAGTATCATCAACCTTCAATTGGGTCAGATCTGAATTGCCAAAGAGTTCATCATCACCAGTCGAACCAAGAATTGTCGCCTGATCATTCCCAAATTCAGATTTAACAGTCGTTGATTGGTAGCCAAACAGGGACACAAAACGACCGCCATCATTCGTCAAGAAAGTTCGCCCCGGCCTTGAGTAGAGCGTATCGTCTAGCACAGAATCAAGTACGAAAGCCGTATCGTTCATTCCGACGCCATGGGCTGCAACGCGAGAGAAATTGAATCCTTGCACAAGTGATTCTTGCGTTTGAATGCTCGCCCAACCACGACCAATTCGCGTTCGATCTTCTTCATTGGTTCCCCACAATTCAATTTCAGCCACGGCCCCTTCTGGAGCGATCGCATTCATCAATTCGAAACCAGACACTTCTCGAGTCGCTTCGCCATCAACAGAGCGCAATTTCCCATTCTGAAAAATGAATGATTCATCGACATTGGTTGAACGAATCGTGGCATTATCTTCGCCTCCATTCTCTGCCATCGCGACTACACCATTCATGCCTCGGACGGTTTGGGTGTACCGATCGTTGCTCAACGAAGCCTCCAACGGGGTAACCAAAAACTCGTCATCCAGCTCGGAGTCATTAAATAACGCAGTTACACGACTTTGCATATCTTCATGGACATCAATTTCGACTTCTTCAAATCCAATCAAGTCGATGCGACGTGTAATATAAGATTCGATTCGCGTATGGGTGACCCTTGTGATTTCATTGGTCAAATCAATTGTCGTGGTGTGCTCGTCATTTTCCTCAAGAAGTAAAGTGACTTTGTCGTTTCCGCCAAGTCCGTCAAACACAAACCGATTTCGATTAGAGACGGAAATCTGGAACTCTTCTCCACCATTGATAGAAACGAAAAAACCATTGAGGATTCCGAGTTTTGCTCGCATCGTGAATGTGTCATCGCCTTGCGTTCCCAATATGGGTTCTCCATTGTACGGCGAGTCGATCGCTACAGGTTGGTATAGAACTTTTGGCAACGAAGGATCGTCTTCCTGGTCGGTGACAATCTCTGGTCTTCGATCTTCTCCCGACGCCCAATACTGACCCGTCAAATCCACGGTAGACGATGGGGCTCCAACCACTTCAAACGTTGCGCCAACATCAATAAAGTTCGTCCCAAGTTCAAGCTGAGCATCGCTATGAATGACGGCGTCTCGAAGAAACCTAGATTTATCGATTCTGCTGAAGCTTTTTGCATCCAAGAACAAATCAGCATTGACTCCCGAATCCACCAATTCTATCTCACCACCATCGAAAACTCGAAACTCAGCCGATTGCAAGCTGGCTCGATTGGCATTTAAGACTCCTCCCTCGTGTACGAACAATCCCAAATTGGCCTCAAACTCAACCCCGTAAATCTCGGGTCCGTAAATCTCAAGCGTTCCATAGACATCCACACGACTTCGGTCTCGATGCCCTTCAAGAACTCTCGTGCCCTCCGCCAGCGTCAAAGTTGCGCCGTCTTGGATCGTAAGGTAATCAAACACAAAATAGATATGGTCGTACACATCATCACTATACGGAGTGAGCGTAACATCGCGAGTTACAACTCCCGTGATGAAAATGAACCGTATCTCCAACGGGCGAATCGAATTAGCTAAAACCGTTTCTACGTTCTCCGGATTCACGACAACATTCGCTTTGTAACGTGAACTTTCAAAAAAAACGTTTCCATCCCAAATCATCCGCGAGGATAAAGACAATGTTTGGGTGCTTCTTTTCAA
>CAYMFZ010000237.1:7572-8252 GCA_964389585.1 uncultured Pirellulaceae bacterium
ATCCGCGAACTATCGGTGCGCGCTATGATCGTTCCACTTCCAAAGTCATTTTCGGTCAAACTTGTAACCGTTTCGAACGACAGGTCGACTTCATAGTTTTCGAAATAGTTTTTATGAAAATTCGCGTCGCCGCCAGCAACATCCATAACACCTCGCATCCGAGAATTTTCGAACGTAAGGTTCGCGTTTTCAGAAGTCAGATCGTTATCCAATCTCAGCCAGCTATCGCGAAAGATCATTTCCGAAGTTACATGAATCCTAGACTCAAACGACGAGTCATCTTCGATCGTCAAGAGAGATTCATCCAAGACATTGGTTGAATCAAAAAAGATATGTGAGTCATTCGTAAAAAAGCCTGCCCCCTGACCGAGCAATTCGAAGGTGCCAAAATTGAACGTCGAGCCATCACTATTAAAAGCTCCATTGACGACGATGGATAAATTGGTTGTGATCTCCGTGCTAGTAGCTGCTGCAAGACCACCTTCATTGATGGTGAGTTGAAAGAGCTCCCAATTACTTTCAACGATCTCAAAATCTCCATCAACTTTCAATGTAAAGTTTGGAGTCTCACAATCGTCACAGCCGAGGCTCGAATTAGTTTCTGTATAACTACCAGTAGACGATACTAGGATTTGGAGATCGCCACTTTCCTTCTGATCGAAACTTAAGTTTCCATGAAC
>CAYMFZ010000238.1:0-8251 GCA_964389585.1 uncultured Pirellulaceae bacterium
ATTCTTAAGCATCCTTACGAGCGCCGAAAGCCAAACGTTGAATTTGCGTTGACGGCCAGCAACATTTCAATCTTTGAGTGCCTCAATTCAAGCTTACCAATGCCATCGGCTGAAGCGACGTTTGACGATGACAAACACAACAAGAAGTATTTCGAGTACTACTACAACTTGCTCGTTGGACGAAAACGGCAACCCAGCGAATCAAACGATCGTGACAAGGGTGGCAACGACAAGGACGAATCCCAAGACGCCAAAAATGAAAATCAGCCGGAAGAGGAAAATCAGTCTTGCGAATCCGAAGATGATCCAAGCCCAAACGATGAAAAGAAAGAAGGCGGCGATTCAAATTGTGATTCACCTTGCCCCTGCGGAGGCGATTGCAAACCTGGGCAATGTAAGAACGGTGGTGCAGGAAAAGGAAATTCAGGTGACAGAAAATCTAAGACCGATGGCCAGAATGGCCAAGCCAAACCGCAGATGCATGGAACGTACGAGGCTCCATCCTTTAACGATCAGCCGCCTAAGAGTACCATTCCGGTTTACTGCGACGCGACACAGGTTTGCATTCAAAACGCGAATCACTGGGACCAAGATCTTTTTATCACCGAACAGATCAATGACCTAATTACAGAGATCGAAGCTTCGGATCGATGGGGAACTGTTGCCGGGCTTTCGCGAGAACTGATTCTCGCCAGCCGAATTCCAAAGCTAGACTATCGCAAAGTTCTCAAATCGTTCCGCGCCAACGTGCTGTCCACCCAGCGTCGACTTACTCGAATGAAACCCAGCCGACGTTATGGGTTTGCTTACATGGGAAGCCGAAGAGACTTCACGACCAAGATCTTGTTTGCCATCGATGTCAGTGGCTCAGTTGGGACGGTAGATATTGGCAACGCACTTTCGGTCGTCAATCGACTATTCAAGTATGGGATCGAATCGGTTGACGTGCTTTGGTTCGACTCAGCAATTCGTTGCGAGAAACCGATCACGATGAACAAAGCACGCAGAGAGGTCGCGGTCACCGGTCGCGGCGGCACAAATTTTCAGCCGATCATGAATTACTTGGACAAGCACCGAGACTACGACGGCTTGATCATCTTCACCGACGGAATCGCACCGGTTCCTGAATCGCCCAAGAAAAATCGCCGCACGAGAATTGCCTGGCTGTTCAACAACGAGAGAAACTGGAAAAAACAACACAAGCTTCTTCAAAAACCCGGCATGGTTAGTGCGTTTATCTACGCGAATTGAACGGTGCTTTCTTCGGACGTTCAGCTTAAAAATCTGTCCCGAAAAACCAAGAGCTCATTCGACAGTAAGCCGAAGGCGCTAGCCTCGGGCCGGAAGAACCAGTAAAACATGCCACTCGTTGGGTTGGCCCAAGGCTTGCGCCAACGGCTCACAACTTGTGGATAGGCCTAAGCAGCCACGGCGAGTGTCACCGCGTTTAATGCTTCGCGAAGTTCCGACACGTCTTGGAACCGATCTTCTTTATCCTTCTCGACACAACGCCTGACGATCGAGGCGAAATCCTCATTCAAATCAGAACCCAACTGAAGGTTTGGATGTTCGTTCAAATGTTGATTCAACACTTCACTCACAGTCTCGCCATAGAAAAGCGCCCGTCCTGTCAGGCACTCGAACAGGATGCAACCAAGTGAATAAATGTCGCTGCGTCCATCGACTTGTTCGCCACGTATTTGCTCAGGCGACATGTAAGAAGGCGAACCACTGACCGAACGATCACGCTTCGATTCTTCTTTGGTAACCGCCAATCCGAAATCAAGAATCTTCACCATGTAGCACTGAGTACCACAATCGGAAACGAATATGTTGTCAGGCTTCAGATCGCGATGAACCATCGTCTTGGTGTGGGCTTCTTCCAAGCCGTCACAAATTTGCCGGAGAATCCTGACCGCCACATCAGGCGTCGCCTTGCCACCTGACTTGAGGGCATCGGAAAGCGTCTTTCCTTCGAGATACTCCATGACATAGTAGAAATCACCCATTGCGGTGCGACCGTAATCGTAAATCTGTACCGTATTCCAATGAGACAGCGTTGCCGAAAGCTGAACTTCTTGTTCGAACCGGGCGATGGCCTGCTCATCAGCAGCACACTCCGATCGAATCAACTTAATCGCCGCCGGCCGTTTTAGCATTCGATGCTCGGCGCGATACACGACCCCCATTCCGCCACGCCCAATTTCTTCGGTCAATTGATACTGGCCGTATTGGCGAGCCGACTCAGCTTCTTGGCGAATCGTATGCACTGCGTGGGCACCAACCGTTGCGACACATGCCATCATGATCAACACCGTCGGCGTTGCGAAACCGACCGACGCAACCGTGCTTAATTCGTCAACCAATTGGTACTGAATGAAGGCGACGATGGTCGGCAAAATGGCGGCCGTCAAAGCAATAGCCGCTGTCCGACGCCAGTTTGATGGAATGAAAATCCCGTAGATTGCGATGAACAAACCAACAACAGCACCAAGCGACGCCAGCAACACCGGCACGCGTTCAACTTCGCCTGCTTCAATTAAACGGATCGTTTCGTAGTGTTGAACTAACAAGACTTCAAGAAGCGGCACAAACACAACTGACAGCTCTAGTAATCGAAGCTTCCCAAGCGACATCGAAGGAGCCCGTTTGATGACCCACCAAATCACAGACAACAAAACTAAAGTCACCAATCGATTAACAAAGGTCCTGGTGGTTGCTTGACCCGTTACCAAAATAATTAGCTTCACTGAAACGATAATCGCGATCAAAACTGCGATCGCAATCAACAGTCGTTCGCGAAGCAGCTTTCGTGTCGACTCTACAAACTGATCCGACGGCAAAGAGTAACCACTCTTGGCTTTGACGTTCACACGCGAGCGCGGATTCGAATTGGCCAAGAAGATCGTATCTTGGGTGCCTTGCGCCTGCTGTGCAGGCACGAAATCGGTCGTTGCGTCCAGTTCGGTCGCCATGTTGAAAACCCATCGAAATTTCAAGCGATTGCTTAATTGCCGTAAAGCCAATTGTAACCAAAACGCAACAAGAGAATACCGAGTGATTTATTACGGGTCAGATACCACGTTCGTTCGCTCCAAGCGATATCCTGTCGTGCTTTGGTCAATTGAACTCTGCGATTCGAATCAGGCCTTCATATAAGTCAGCTGTTACAGATCTCCGACCGACACCCTCTCGCGCCCCCGAATCGTGCCCAAAGCTTTGAACAAATCGGGTTCGACATTGTCTGAAATGACTTTTACCGAACCATCACAAAACGCAAATGAGGTCACGCCATTGTGCATGCTGTTAAACTGAGCATACAAGTGAAAATGGACTTCGCTATTGTCCGGATTGTTCGGTGGCTCACCTGCCCAAGCCACAACGCGCCACCCCGTGTGCTCTGTTCCTTCAGCTACACCAGCCCAAGTGTTGTCGAACGTTTCGTGGCTCTTTTCACCAATCATGATTGTATTGCTGGCGCCATCTCGAATATCAGGATACGCCGTTTCACTGTTTGCGTAGAAGACTCCATTGATCAGTTTCTCGGACACGCCGAGCAAGAACAACGAAGGTCACAAACTTCCATCAACCATCACATCAAAACCAACACTCGTCCCAATACAACCCGGATAGTGGGTACGGCCAAGCCTAATCGACTCCATGTTAGGAGCCTCTCCGGTTGCCAACACAAATGACCGCGTATCGTGCGTAGAAGTTGGACACAAGAAACCTGGCATCTCAGTTGCAACAACTGCTTCGTTGATTGGCTCAAGAAGTTTTTCCGAAAACTCAATGTCTTCGAAAACATTGTTTTGATCCAAGAAAGGCAGAATGTAAGAGTTCCAGCCCCAGCCTAATTTTGAGGGTGAATTCTTCGCAGTCCACCCTGGTGGGAACTGCATGTGGGCTGATTGGTAATTCTGAGCAGCAAGAGAAAGCTGGCGAATGTTGTTCTTACAACTGGTCAGTCTCGCGGCTTCGCGAACGCTTTGAACAGCAGGCAATAACATGCCAACCAAAATGCCAATAATGGCAATGACAACCAATAGCTCGACGAGCGTAAAGC
This sequence comes from uncultured Pirellulaceae bacterium, assembly GCA_964389585.1. Lineage (GTDB taxonomy): Bacteria > Planctomycetota > Planctomycetia > Pirellulales > Pirellulaceae > Mariniblastus. The sequence goes on from CAYMFZ010000238.1 coordinate 4,067, forward strand.
CTTTGAACGCAGAACGATTCATGGAGGACCTCCAACTGGAAAGAATAGGATTCGAAGAGACGAAGTTGGAAGTGTCTTCAGAACAATAGTTTAGGCAATTGCTTTGTAACAGACAAGAATTATCTCGATCGCCAAAAGCTAGTGGTTTGCCAAAGCTTAACTTTAAGGTAGTGGACGAGGTTACGAGGCCTTTTTAATTAGCAAAAGACTTGGGACTCTTTACCTCGTCCACTACGCTGAATCCCAATCTTTATGTCTGACAAACCACTGCTGACCCGATCTCGTCCCCCACTCGAACAATTTTTATGCTTCGATAGAATGAAGAAAACGTCTCTTTTTTGATTATTCGTTGGTATTTCACACCCCAATCGGTTCATCGCGTGTCAAACAGCACTATCCCACAGGAAGCCAGTATGGCTTCCGCGCAAGGCGAATCTCAACTTTGGCAAATAGACATTTTTCCTGTTGAAGGCCAACCAAACCGGCTGGCGATCGAAGTCTTGGACAACGCGAAAGACCTTCGAATCGATTCAACTTTGTCAGTCGACGCAGCGCGAGGATTTTTGATCCAAGGTGCAATCACCAAAGAACAAATCTCTCAGCTTACATCCGACTTACTCGTTGAACCTGTGGTCGAGCGATGTGACTTTGCCAAAGTGGGAGCAGAGTCACTTTCTGTTGCCAATGGAACGAACAAAAACCTCGTCCACGTCATGCCGCTTCCGGGGGTCACTGATCCTCAAGCCGAAAGTGCGCTCCTTGCCATTCAACAGCTAGGCTATCCGGTCGACGTCGTGCGTACGTTCAAGAAGTTTTGGGTCTCAGACCTCTCGGAATCTGATGAGAAGTTGCTGCATTCGAAAATCCTCTGCAACGATTCGATCGAGATGATCGTATTGGGCAAACTTGAACTCGATGAGCTAAGACTGGGTCAAGAGTACAAGTTTGAGAAACGCGACATTCCACTGGCTGGCGTTTCGGACGAAGACTTGATGAAAATCAGCCAAGACTGGACGCTCAGCCTCTCGCTCGTCGAAATGCACACGATTCGAGAGCACTTTGAAAAACTTGGACGAGCTCCTACCGACATCGAGCTCGAATCAATCGCGCAAACGTGGAGCGAACACTGCAGCCACAAAACGTTAGCGGGGCGCATCGCCTATCGTGACGAAAACGGCGAGCGAACCTTTGACAACATGCTGAAGGAAACGATTTTCTCGGCGACCATGCAAATCCGCGAAGACCTTGGCGACAAAGATTGGTGCGTCAGCGTCTTCAAGGACAATGCCGGCATTGTTCGCTTCGACGATGAGAACAACGTGGCGTTCAAAGTAGAAACTCACAATCGACCCTCGGCGCTAGAGCCTTATGGTGGAGCCAACACGGGAATCGGCGGCGTGATTCGAGATACGCTTGGCACCGGCATGGGTGCCAAACCAATTTGCAACACGGACGTTTTTTGCTTCGCATCCCCTGATACGCCTTTCGAAGACCTTCCTCCCGGCGTCATGCACCCTCGGCGAATTATGAAGGGCGTTGTCTCGGGTGTTCGCGACTACGGAAATCGAATGGGCATTCCAACCGTCAACGGTGCCGTCTTTTTTGATGATCGCTACGTCGGCAACCCACTTGTCTTCTGCGGAAATGTTGGAGTCCTACCACGAGAGATGTCATTCAAGGAAGTGAAACCCAATGACCTGATCGTTTCCATTGGTGGAAAGACGGGTCGCGACGGAATTCATGGCGCGACGTTTAGTTCGGCGGAATTGACTGAATCAAGCGACATCACTTCGGGTGGCGCGGTTCAGATTGGCAACGCGATCACTGAAAAAATGTTGATGGATGTGATGCTTGCCGCAAGAGACCGAGGACTTTATTCAGCAGTTACCGACTGCGGCGCGGGCGGGTATTCAAGTGCCGTCGGTGAGATGGGCGAAGAGATAGGAGCTGAAGTTTGGCTCGACAAAGTCCCTTTGAAGTACGAAGGCCTGTCTTACACGGAGACTTGGATTTCAGAAGCCCAAGAGCGAATGGTGTTTTCGATTCCTGAATCCAACTGGATTGAATTTGAGAAGCTTTGTGCCGCCGAGTCCGTCGAGGCAACCGTCATCGGTCGGTTCAAGCCAACAGGCCAACTCGTCCTGAAATACGGTGACGAAACTGTTGGTGACGTTTCCATGGAAATGCTCCACGATGGACGACCGCCGATCGTTCGCGACGCAAACTATGAACCGAGCGCCGCTCGCCCGTTGGACAACTTCGAATCGAAATCGACCGAGGATTGGACACAAGATCTTTGTAAAATTCTCGCCTCACCAAACGTTGCGAGCAAGCATTGGATCATTCGCCAGTACGATCACGAGGTTCAAGGCGGCAGTGTCATCAAGCCGCTTGTCGGCGTAGAGAATGACGGACCCAGCGACGCATCTGTTGTGCGTCCTGTTTTGAAATCGCGTCGAGGACTGGCGATTTCGTGCGGCATGAATCCGCTCTACGGAGATCTCGACACTTACCACATGGCGACCAGTGCAATCGACGAGGCGATTCGAAATTGTGTCGCCGTCGGAGCCGATCCCGCACGGATTGCGATCTTGGATAACTTTTGCTGGGGCTACACCGATCGACCAGAAACATTAGGGTCGCTCGTCCGTGCGGCGCTCGGTTGCCAAGACCTTTCCGTCGTGATGCAGACACCCTTCATCAGCGGTAAAGACAGTCTTCACAATGAGTTCAGCTACACGGACGAAGAAGGAAACCGGCAAACGATTTCAATTCCGTCCACGCTGCTGATCAGTGCCATGGGCCAAGTCCCCGACGTGAAGACTTGCGTGACGATGGATTTAAAGAAAGCCGGCAACAGGCTGTTCCAAATCGGCGTCACCGGCAATCACTTTGGTGGCTCGCATTTCGCGTTGGTCAACAAATTGGATGGCGGATTCGTTCCAAGCGTTGATGCCCAACGAGCCAAAGCGACTTTCGCCGCCGTCCATGATGCGATACAGCAAGGCCTCATTCGCAGTTGTCACGACTTGAGCGAAGGAGGCCTTGCAGTCGCCGTCGCCGAGATGGCTTTTGCCGGCGGACTGGGCGCGAAAGTCGTGGTTGATTCGATCGGAATTGAAATGCCTGAATCGGAATCAGAACCTGAAATCAGCGTGGACCAAGCTGCCGCCGCATTGATGTTCTCGGAATCCAACACGCGATTTGTCGTCGAAATCGAACCGGCAAACGTTGAAGCCTTTAAGAAAACGATGAGCGAAATTGACGTTGAAGAAATCGGCACGGTTGTTGAAGAAACCAACCTCACGATCGAAATGGCACACAACGTTATGGTCGAAAGTGACTTGGCATCTTTGAAGGCGGCCTGGTTGGGCACGTTGGATTGGGCCTGAATCATCAGCAAAATGAACATTGAGATACACTGGACCGAAGCTAGCCAACAGCTCACAATTTTTGACACAACTTCTCAATCTTAACCTTAGAGCGTATCGTAAAACCAAGATATTCGATCGACAGTGAGCCGAAGGCGCTAGCCTCGGGCCAGGATAACCAGCAAAACAAACCACTCGCTCAACTCGCCCGAGGCTAGCGCCAACGGCTCACAAGTTTGGGATAGGCTCCTATTCTTAATTTTAATTTTGATCTTAATCTTTAACTTCAAACACAAAGAATCAGTCAATCTCGTAGAGACCTAAGTTCGACTTAATAGTCCAAAAACCAAATTCAAAAATCAATTGTTTGATCCATGTCAAAACCAAAAGTCTTAATTCTTCGTGCACCGGGAACCAACTGCGACCAGGAAACTGGGTACGCATTTGAGTTGGCTGGCGGAACTGCTTCGTATGCTCACATCAATCAGTTGATCGAGTCTCCCGATCTCGTCAAAGACTTTCAAATTCTTTGCTTGCCGGGCGGATTCAGTTACGGCGACGATATTGCGGCCGGTCGAATCTTGGCCAGCCAAATGCAGTCGCGACTTTCGGATGTGCTTTCTCAATTCCATGCGGATGGCAAACTGATCCTTGGAATCTGCAACGGATTTCAGATTTTAATCAAGTCTGGTTTTCTTCTGCCTAAGGACGATCAGGGTTTGCCAGCAACGCTGACCTGGAACGACAGTGGAAGATTCGTCGATTCCTGGGTCAATCTCAAAACCGACAATGAAAAGTGCGTGTTTCTCAAAGA
>CAYMFZ010000239.1:0-8244 GCA_964389585.1 uncultured Pirellulaceae bacterium
TTCTGCAACTAAGCCGTAAACGATTCGATTTTTGATTTCACATCGTTCATGAAGTTGGCGGCACCGACTCCGTTGGCGATTCGGTGGTCGAAGCTCAAGGTTGCCGTGATCATTTGCTTGAACTTGAATGAGTCGCCGTCGGGGACGGGGTGATTGTAGACTTCTCCGAAGGCCAGTGTTGCTACGGCGGGTGCGACGATTGCGGGAATGCCGATTCGCATGCCGGCTTTGCCGATGTTGGAGACGGTTACCGTCGTTGATTCATCGGCTTGGTCACCCGTGTCGCGTGCGGAACTGACTTGGGTTGCGTACGCGGCATAGAATTCGTCAGCGGTCATTTTGTCTGCGTCGCGAACGACGGCGGTTACCATCTCGTCACCAGGAAGCGCGACTGCGATTCCAAGATTGACGTTGTGGAAGACATTTAATGACTTGCCATCGGCATTCATCGCGCTGCGAAATTTTGAATGATCCTTCAAGGCTTGAACGGTTGCCCAACAAGCCATTGCAAAACCGGTCGGACCACCGTCTGCGCGGACTTTTTCGCGCGTGGCGGCAACGCTGGACCAATCAATGTCGGTCATTACGGTTACTGGAATGCAAGCCTGGGATCCGCGTGCCATGCGGTAATTCAAAACGACTTGTGATTTTGGCAGCGGTTCGACTGCGAACTTGTCTGAAGAGACTCCGCCTTCAAACGTTCCGCCGGCGGCGACAAACGCATCAACGTCGGCGGGCATCATCTTGGAACCGGAAACGGGAATCTGATCAATCGCATCGAGCAGATTAAGTTCCTTCAGATACTTTCGCGTCTTTGGCGGGATCATCACTTTGGATGAGCGGGCCGGTTTTGATTTTGTCGCGGCAGGAGTTTCATTTTCCGTCGAAGCTGATTCTGCCGGCGCAGAAGAATCCGCTGGGCCGTGTCCAACTGGCATTTCTTTGACGCCTTCGGCGACTTCCATTTTGCCAATTTCCGCGCCGATTTCGAGAACCGTGCCGGGCTCAACGGACCACTCGACGAGCTTGCCATCGTAAGGCGACTCAACGTCGGTGGTCGCCTTATCGGTTTCCATCACGTAGATCGGTTCGTCGCGTGTGATTGTGTCGCCAGGTTGTTTTAAAAACTCGACCAGCAAAGCTTCTTGCAAGCCTTCGCCCAATTGTGGGATTCGTACTGAAATGACGGGCATGGCCGGTCAGTCCTCCATGGTAAGTCGGATGGCGTTGATTACTTGATCAGTATCTGGCAACGCCGCGTATTCGTAAATTGGGTTGTAGCCGATGTGGACATCAGGTTTCGCCACGAGCTGTGGAGCGCTGACGAAAAAGCAAAAACTTTCCGGGTCCTGCATGATCTCACTGATGATCATTTGCCCCACGCTACAAGATCGACCGTCTTCTTGAACGATGACGAGGCGACCGGTTTTCTCAAGCGACTCAAGGATTGTGTCTTTGTCCCACGGCTGAATCGAACGCAGGTCGATGATCTCGCAGGAGACTTCGTTGGACAATGCGTCTGCGGCGGCGAAAGCTTGCTCGATGCAGTTACCCCAAGTCACGATCGTCACGTCGTCGCCTTCGCGTCGGATGCGGGCTTCGCCAAATCCAACGGCAGGAACGTCTTCGACGACATCCATTTGTTGGCGGAACAAGTGTTTGGGAATCAGGAACAAAGTCGGATCCTCAGAGTGCATCGACGTCCACATCAACGCCGTGGCGTCTTCGGGCGTGCTAGGAACGACGACTCGAATTCCAGGAAAGTGAGCGAAGACCGATTCGTTGGCTTGCGAATGCCAAAGCGATCCACCGGGCAAGTAAGCACCATAGGGAGCGTACATCACCATCGGGCAAGTCCAGTCTCCGTTGGTTCGCCAGCGAAGCGTTGCCACGTTCTGCGTGATTTGATTCATGGCGGGGCCAACGAAGTCGATGAATTGAATTTCAAAGACCGGACGTTTGCCGTAGCAAGCCATTCCAATTCCGACGCCGGCGATGGTGGCTTCGGCGAGCGGCGAATTGAAAACGCGCGTTGGATGTTCGTGCGAAAGATCAGCAGTGAGTCCAAACACGCCACCCTTGGGGGCTTCGATGTCTTCACCGAAAAACATGAACCGGTCGTCGGTGTTGAGTCCGTGCTTGAAGACATGATTAAGCGCGTCGACCATTCGCCACTTTTTGCCGCCTTCGATTGGCGGGGATTCCGGCGTTGGCGGATCGGCCATCAGCTGCAGCATTAAATCATCGGGCGTCGGATCGGGTTCTGATTCGGCCGCGATGTATTCTTGGTCAACTTCTTCGTTGATTTGTTTTTTGGTTTGCTCCCACTGTTCGGCGGTCAACTCGCCAGCCTCGATCAGCTCTTTGGAGAGGACGAGGATTGGATCGCGATCAGCCATCGCGTCGATTTCTTCTTGCGGTCGATAAACGCGATGATCGTCGGAGCTGGTGTGCGAGCAAAGCCGATCCAATTCCGCAACGATCACCGTTGGCCCGCCGCCGGAACGCGCTTTGTCGAGAGCCGGTGCCGCGACGTCATAGACTCGGTCGGGGTGACGTGCGTCGACGTGGACGAGATGGCTTTCGTTGAAGATTTCGAGCTTGAACGGATTGAACTTCTCGGTGTTGGTGCTGATGCCGTAGTTGTTGTCTTCAACGATGAAGACGATGGGAAGTTGGCGTTCAACGGCAAAGGCGATGGCTTCGTAGAATTCGCCCTGTCGAGAGGCGGCGTCACCAACCGTTGCAACGACGACGTTCGCGTCTTTGGCGAGTTGCATCGCCCAAGCAACGCCACAGCCGGGAAGTGCGTTTGCACCCGTGGGCGTGGGAACGGACCAGATGTTTTTGGATCGGTCCGAGTAGTGGCCGGGCATTTGTCGACCGCCACTGGACGATCCGATTTTCGCGAAGTACGCACTGGCGAGTTCCGCGTTGGAGACGCCTTTGGCCAAGACCATGGCTCGGTCACGATAATACGGAAATAGGTAGTCACCTTCTTCCAGTAACATCGAAACAACTGCCAAGGGTTCGTGCCCCATTCCAGCAACCTGGAACCAGCCTTTGCTTTGACGATGCAGAACGCCTTCGCGCCGATCGCCTTCGCGGCTGAGGTACATCAACTTTAAAAGTTCAAGTCGGTTATATGTCATTTGTGCTTGAGAATTCATCGCGTGAACCAGCTCCGAAGCAGGTATTTTACGGAGGATGACTTAAAAGGATAAGTCGAATCTAAAAACGCTCGGGGGTGACGCACTGATGACGCAAACTGCGAAAAGAGAATTTCGCGCTAAAGTAGCTATGCGTTGCGTTGAGATCGTCCCCTATCCCGCCAAGAAGGCATTTTATCTGCCAGAAAATCAGTGACAAGAGCGATTGAAGAACGTAACTAGTGGATTGGAGTTTCAAACAAACTGGAACTTCGAATTGCCCCGAGTTTTGCGAATTCAATTTCACGTCGTCCAAATAATGGAGTTGAAATAGATTTCAAATTGTTGGTTTTAAGTTTTGAAGCAGTAACGAAGAACGATTTTTGAAAGCTTGATTTGGCTAATTGTTTCGCGCGACGCGCGATGGTGGTTTGAATTTATCGGTTGAAGAAAACGAAGTTTCGATGCAGAGTTGCGGTCTAGACTCTTTTCAAATTTATTCACATACGACAATCGTTTGATTGGTAGCCCGGCCGCTCACGCGTCACGGCTCACTGATTGGTAGCCCGGCCGCTTACGCGTCACGGCTCACTGGCTCGTTCCATTCGATTGGTTGAGGTCTGATTGGTTGCGATTTGATCTTGTAAGCAAGATTGAGATTTCGCCAATGCGATTCTGCATTGTTGGCATCCCAATTCGTTGGATTGCCTGGCGGTCGACACAGTTTCAAAGCTCGTGTCTCCGCCGATTCAGTTCTTTTTTGCAATTCGCTTGAAGGGAAAATATGATCAGATCTGATGACAAACCGGTGAAGTGGCTCGAACCGCTCAAATGCGACAACAACAAACGATGCCTTTTTTGGGACTTTCGTTAGTGAGTTAACAGCTCAATAGCAGACGTTGGCCAATTCAGTTGTTAAATTGGTGTTTGCTTGAGGCCATTCGCGGGCTTCGCGAATTCTTACATTTCAAATCAGGAGAATCTGAGTGAGGCAAAAATCAAAAATGCACTGGGCCGCTTTGAGTGTGCTCGGACTGTTTGCCGCGTTGTTTTCGTTTGCATCAGCCACTGTTGCTCAAGAGGCTGCGACTCTTGAGCCGCCGAAACAGGAAACGGCGAAGCAAGCTGTTGAAAAGTTGAAAGCCAGTTCGGGAGAAGAGGCGAATGCCGAATCGGAACAAGACGCATCTGATTCGAAACTTGATCCAGTTGCTTTAAAACGTGTCAGCTACGACATCGAGTACATGGCGTCTGACGAAATGGGCGGACGTCAGCCTGGAACACCTGGGATCAAGTTGTGCGAAGACTTTATTGTTGCCGAGTACAAAAAAGCTGGAGTCAAGCCGCTTGAAGATGGAAGTTACTTTCAAGAATTCGAAGTCGGCAACACGCGAACCGTTAACAAGGAAGAGACTTCGTTGGTCTTGAGCGGTCCCGATGGAAAAGAGATGAAGTTGGAACTTGGAAAGAACTTTCAACAACTCGTTTGCCGAAAAGATTTTGATTTAAGTTCGGATCTGGTTTTCGTTGGTTACGGAATTTCGGCTGAAGAGCATAACTACGATGATTTCGCCGGCATTGATGTCGAAGGCAAGATCGTTGTGATGATTCGATTTGAGCCACAAGCAGAAGATGAAAACAGTGTTTTCAATGGAGCTGAAACAACACGTCATGCTTCAGGCCGGCAAAAGGTGACGGCGGCTCGTCGAGCAAAGGCGGCAGGAATTCTGCTTGTCAACGATGCGTCGACTTCTGACGGAGGAATGACGGACGATCTTGTTGCTGCCGATCGTTTTCGAACCAACAGTTTGCCGATTGCTCAGATTAAACGAAGTGTCATTGACCAACTTCTTAAGTCTTCGCCATTGCTGACTCCAACCGGTGACAAACTAGACAATCTCGAAGCGATTGAACAACAAATCGACAGTAATCTTGAGCCGATTTCTCAGTCGATCGAAGGTTGGTCGGCAGAGTTTAAGTCTTCGTTTGATCGCAAGACAACCAAGACCAACAACATCATCGGCATCGTTGAAGGCGAAGGCCCGAACGCGAATGAGACGATTGTCATTGGTGCCCACTATGACCACTTGGGAATGGGTGCTTACGGTTCTCGAGCTGGTGGTCGCAAAGAGATTCACAACGGTGCGGATGATAACGCGACGGGAACGGCGGCGGTGATTGAGCTGGCTCGTCGGTTTGCGAAGCGCGATAAAAAGCCCGGTCGTCGTTTGGTCTTTATTTGCTTTACTGCAGAAGAGATGGGTTTGCTGGGAGCACGGCACTATGTCGAGAATCCAATTTATCCGCTCGACGATACGGCGATGATGGTTAACTTTGACATGATTGGTTGGCTACGAGAAAACACCTTGACGTTATACAACGCGAATTCGTCTGCTCAGCTTGGGCCCATTTTCGATTCAGCCAACGAGGCGTTTGGCTTTGACTTGAACAAGCCGGGACGTGGTGGTGGAAGCGATCAAATTCCATTCAATCAACGAAGCATTCCGAACGTGTTCATTCACACCGGGCAAAATGCTGTTTACCACACTCCCGAAGATGACTTTGACGCGATCAATTGCGAAGGCGCTTTGAGAGTCATCGACTATTCAGAAGAAGTCATTGACCAACTGGCGTCGCTTGAAAAACGGCCAACTTTTGGCAAGCCAAAGGCTCCACCACGTTTCCGTTTGGGGGTAATGCTTGATGATGAAAATGACACCGTGACCATCGAACAGGTTTCTGAAGGCTCGGTCGCTGAGGCTGCTGGACTTCAGGATGGTGACATCATCATGCAGATTGACGATGAAGTAATCACCAAGCGTCGTCAAATCTCGTTGATGCTTCAGAAGAACGTCGGCAAGACGGTTAAGATGAAGTTGAAGCGTGGTGACGCAGAAGTCATGCTCAATGTTGAATTGAAGAAAAAAGAATAGGTCACTTTGGTTTTGTGATTTGATAATCGAGGCCCGTTGCGTTTTGCAGCGGGCTTTTTTCGTTTTTTGACTGGCTTACTGTCTCAATTCTCGACCTTTTTGTTCAGTTTCGCATTGTTCGCTACAAATTCCGATTGGAGTTTTTGGGGCTGAAAATTAAGATTTCGTCGTTCGTAGCGAACTTCATAGGCTGTCTCAATCGCTTGCCCATTTCCTTTCCTCAAGTCACTAAATGTCACGTCAGAAAAAAAAGACCATCCGAGAGAAGGCTCACGAGATCATTTTTGGCGCGCATACGCCGACTGGTTTGGCTTTCGACTTGCTCTTGCTGATCGCGATTGTTTGCAGCGTTGTGTTCAACAGTCTCGAAACGGTGGATTCGATTTCAGATGTTTGGCACGACCAGCTAATGATCTTGAAATGGAGCTTCACCATTCTTTTTACGGTCGAGTACATACTCCGAATCTATTGTGTCAAGAAACCTCTCAAGTACATTTTTAGTTTCTGGGGGATCATCGACTTGCTTGCGATTTTGCCCGACTACGTGTTGTTGATGTACACAGGTGTAAACTCGAAGTCCTCGTTTTCAGCGATCCGATCCCTGCGTTTGCTGCGTGTGTTTCGAATCATGAATCTGGCGTGGTTCCAGCAAGAGGGAGAGGACTTAGGCAACGCGATTTGGCGTGCACGAGCCAAGATTATTGTCTTCCTGATGGTGGTGATGATTATTGTTACGGTCTCTGGAACGCTGATGTACGAGATTGAGCACAACTGGGGTGATCCGACACGAGAGACAGGTTTTACTTCGATTCCCAACGGCATGTATTGGGCAATCGTTACGATGACGACGGTTGGATTTGGCGATATCGTTCCGTTTACAACAGTCGGAAAAATCATCTCTGCAATTCTAATTTTGTTGGGATACAGCTTGATTATTGTGCCTACCGGTTTCGTTTCGGCGGAAGTCATCGATGCCAAGAAAAAGCGTCGATCTCATTCAACGATTTCGTGCGCGTCCTGCATCACCGAAGGCCATGCCAATGATGCAATCTTTTGTAAATTCTGTGGCGAAAAACTTTGAGCTCGGTCAGCAACGAATCGTGGTCCGACTAAAATAGCGGCGAGGCCATTTATCGATTGAATGGTGAACTGCATCAAGACGCACAACATGAAAAACGCAATTGAACTTAGTAATGTGACCAAGCGATTTGGCAAGCAAACGGCGGTCGATCAGATTGACCTTGCTGTTCCCGAGGGAGCAATCTATGGATTCATCGGGCCCAACGGATCGGGGAAAACAACAACGCTTCGAATGATCTTGCGGATCTTTCAGCCGGACGAGGGGATCGTCAATGTGCTTGGTGAAAGCAACGGAAAGACGGCTGACAATCGGTTGGGATACTTGCCGGAAGAACGCGGTCTATACAAGCGAATGAAAGTCCGTGACGTGCTGACTTACTACGCGCGGCTCAAAGGTTCTTATGATTGCCAGCCTGAGGTTGATTATTGGTTGGAGCGGTTGGGCGCGACGGAATGGTCGAGCAAGAAAGTGGATGCGCTTTCCAAAGGAATGGCGCAGAAAATTCAATTCATCTCGGCTGTCGTCGCCAAGCCCAAACTCGTGATTTTTGACGAACCGTTTAGTGGATTGGATCCTGTCAATTTGGATTCATTGCGCAGCGCCGTTCTCAGTTTACGTGAACGAGGAACGACGATCGTGTTCTCCACTCATGACATGGAGATGGCTGAGAAAATGTGCGATACGATCTTCATGATTTTCAAAGGTAAGAAAGTACTCGACGGAACATTGAATTCGATCCAGTCGAAGTATCCAGCCAATCAGGTTCGCGCTCGGATTGAGTACTTTCCCGCAGATGGTAGCGACAACGAGTTTGGCGAGTCGGCAATCCCGGAAATGTCAGGGATTTCCGATGTTCGTTTTGACGGTAGGTTTCATCGTTTTTCGCTGGACGATTCTGAGCGAGTTCAAGAAGTTCTCTGTCGTTTGTCGAACGAGCGAACGGTTTCTCATTTCGAGGTAATCAAGCCTTCGTTGCATGATATTTTCGTTCAGATCGCCGGAGAAGAATTCGAAACGGAAGCGATTGCCCAGAGGTAGCAACGGTAAAGTTCTGCGAGCTGCAGACGCTTAAGTTTAAAAA
>CAYMFZ010000240.1:0-8214 GCA_964389585.1 uncultured Pirellulaceae bacterium
AAAGCGAGCTGGGACTTCTGGCAAAGTCCACTACAGGTTTTGAAATACCCTCTAATGTTTTGGGCCTGATTATAGGTCGGGTGGAGAGAGTCTGGCACTCATGCCGCCGACCTTCATTGAGTGAAAACGGCAAAGCTCGCTCTTCTTGGTTCGTTTCGATGAATCCTTGGCGTCAACGATGCTCAGTCAGAGTCTCAGAGTAGTTCAGAAAAAGTACATTCGAATTTTGCCGAGTTGCAAAAGCGGTTTCGGGATCTCCGATTTTTTGGTGCCATCTCAAAAATGTATTCAGAAAACTTGGCGGGCTAATCTTCGATTGTCGTAACTTCCATTCTGTCCTTTTGTTTGGCGAGAGTACGTTTGAGAAAATTCGATAACTGAAAATTCGCTTACTTCACCTAACGTGTGTTAGCGAATTCTAAAGGCTTTGTTCTTTTAGAAACTGGGCACGCGATGTCGCAAGATTTGGAGTTTGCTTACCGGGAGAGATTTTGGCTTTTTCCAAAGTTTTTTTGTCACATATTCGCGTCGACTCCGTAGGCATTTCACGCAGTAATTCCAATTGCGAAACGTCTGCGTGCGGCGGTTGGAATAGCAAAGATGTGTGATTCGTTTTCCGATAAAGAACTATGGTTCAAAAACCACTGCGCAAACGTTGCTAGCGTCATCAACCGAACTTATTCGGAGACGTTTATGCGAACGCATACGGCTCCTAGTTCGCCCGTTCCTCGTCGGGTTCAGCAAGCTGACTTTTCTTCGGCGAACCGCCGCCAGTTGCATGAAGGTAGAAAAAATGTTCAAGCCAACCGTCAAGTTCCCAATCGGCAAAGCCTGGGAAAATCCAACGCAAAGAATCCTCTTCGGTATTCCTACCGCAACAATCCTCGCTAGTTTGATGTTTTTGTTGGGCGAGCAACCCGCGATCTCTCAACAGCAAGACGATAACCAGCCAGTTCCCAAGTCAGTAAAAAGTGCGTTTCGACCTGCTTATACGGCAACGCCTACGGTGAATCGAATCGAAGCGCGGCGTGGTCAGACTGTCCCGTTTAAGTTCACGATTGAACCCTTGTTAGACAATGTCAAAGCGAGCTTGCGACCTGTCGCACTGAAACAGGACTTGAATGGAGCGATCATGGCCGATCTCGAATCGCCACCACCGGAAGCGCTTCGTATTTCTGGTAAAAGTGATATCCAGCTTTCAAACGGTGAATCGACTCTGATTGAAGGCAGTATTCGTGTGCCCACGAATCAATCACCATTTCATAGTTTCGGAATTCTTATTCGAGATGAGCCGCGCGCAGCCCTCGACGAGAAAGTTGATGGTTCACGGTACGGAGTTGATTTCGTAACGCAATACATTCTTCGCTGCGACGTGGATGTTTCCAATGGACGGATCGACGGCGCGAAACAGTTGTTGCTCGAGTCGGTCGAATTTGTCGAGTTCAATGGACTTCCAGTTGCTCGGGTTGTGGTTGCCAATCCGACCGAGATGGCGGTCGAGTTTGAAATGGATTGTCGGTTCAAAACTTCAAAAGCAGGACGAGGGGCACGATTTGTAAAGCTTGTCGTTCCCGTTCAGGCAGGCTTGAATGAGCCAGCAAAATGGCAAACGAGAGTTCTTCCCAATTCGCGAATTGAAATGATGGCACCTTGGCCGAAATCAGTCTTCACTGGCGATAAAGAACTCGAAGTCCGCCTGAGGGTTAAAGGCCGAACTTTGAAAACCGAAGTTGCGAAATTACGAATCGAGAGTGGGCAATTTCCGGCCCAAGAAACATTTGTTATCGAACTTGCACCCCGAGTCACCGCCAGTCCGTCACAGTTGGCGCTTGGTGCCGTCAAGCCGCTCAGCCGGTATTCCAAAATGTCGATTCGTAACGATTCAGATCAAGTTGTCTTGGCCAAGCTTTCCATGGAGTCGACGGAACAAGCTTGGGTTTCGGTCGCCCCTGCCGAGTTGCAAATTCAGCCGGGCACCAAACGCAATGTGGTGGTTAAGCTGGTCACATTAAAAAATCCTGAACTCAATAGGCTTTCTCAACTTCTGATTCAGACGTCAAATTCAGATGGTCAGGAAATCGGATTTCAGAAACTGCCCGTCGCGTTCTTTGGCAGTGGGAAGAGTGAATTGAAGTTGCAAGTCGCAGACCCGATTGTTGTCGCAACTGACTCCAGTCAATCAATTGTGAATGTGCCGATGCGAAAGATAGGTTTGAAGACGAATCAGACACCGAAACCAAATTCTGGCCGCTTGAGTTCGGTCTTAACGATTGGTTTGCCCGTAACCAATCAGTCGGACTTTCCTGTTCCATTGAACTTGCTGTTAGAGACTCGAGATTTCGCTAACAATCCGATTCAACGCAAATCAGGATTTGGGAAATGGATACTTCCAGGGGAATCGCGAACGCTTAAATTTAAACTCAGCCAACATAGTTTTCCTGGTGGTGTTGTCGATGGAAAGATCGACTTTTTTGGCGCAGATTCTCAACTGTTGATCAGTAAGAAAGTGACACTTCAGATCAATGAATAATTGAGTTTCATTTGGATCCGATATTGGTTCTCCGACGGAAATTGCGGAGCTATTCCGAATCTCTAAATTGGCTGTATCCTCGTGGCCGCGCCCAAAGAATCGAGTATCGGTTATTTCTTCAATCTTGGAACGGTTTTAAGGAGGGAAGAAATTAAATTCGGTAAGCGGAAGATTCATGATTGAATTTGGTAACGAAAAAGAGACTGGTTATTGGTTACAAACAGAGATGTATATCGATCACCCGTTGGAGACGGTTTTCAAATTTTTTGCGGACGCAAAACAGCTTGAGCGGATAACGCCGCCTTGGGTTAATTTCAAAATTCTCACACCCATGCCGGTTGAGATGAAAGCCCAATTGCTGTTGGACTATCAGATTAGCATTCATAAGATCCCGATCAAGTGGCGAACGGAAATCGCAGTCTGGGAGCCGCCCAACCGTTTCGTTGATCGTCAAATCAAAGGGCCTTACAAGCTTTGGCACCACGAACATCTCTTCGAAGAAATTGATGGGCGTACGCTTATGAAGGACCACGTTCAGTATCGACCAATCGGTGGTGCCTTGGTTCACAAATTGTTTGTTCGTCGCGACTTGGAAAAGATTTTCACCTATCGGCAAGAGAAAATTTCGGAGATCTTCGCTGGTCTTGAGCAGGAAAGCCGGTCACCACAAACAGTTGGTTGAGCCCCGATTCTAATCTTTTTGCGAGCTGAGGCTTGGGTGTCAATTCGCCATCGGGGAATCGGTATAGCCTTTTGCTCCTGTTGGGGTGTAACAATCCGAGACATCGGCTTCTGGGTTCAATTCGATTTCATTTTCGAATCAGTAGACTAGTGCGGCGTCACTTCTAGGACTTAGGATTTGTTTGTAGTGGATGAGGCTACGAATCCTTCGGTAGACTACGTCTCGGGATTCGTCGCCTCGTTCACTACCCAAAAAATTGAATTGGCACAGCGCACTAGAGCAAGGTCGCTGACAAACGGGAGGCCGGCTTACGGGAAAAAGTTCAACCTGAAAGATGCTTGTGTTCTTCACCGATTCACAATTGAAAATTGAGGTGTTAAAAACAGGTTAACCTGCTCGATCGAGTTCGTCGTTTTTATTCACCTTCGTCATCTTAACGCTACCAAAAAATGAGTTGGACACTTCGAATAAGCGGGATTTTCTTGTTACTGATCACGCTTCTCCCGTTGGTGCCGACAGGAAAGTGGTACGTGAGATGGTGGGATTTTCCTCGACTGCAAATCGCAATCCTGCTTGTGATTTCACTTGTGATCGCGGCCATTCAAATTTCAAGATCTTCAAATGTCTTTGAGCCTGCTGTTTGGTGTGTCTTGATCGTCATTGCATTGGTTTGGCAACTTTCGCACATTTTGCCTTTTAGTCCAGTTTGGAAAACAGAAGTTGATTTGACGGCTCTGAACGAACAGACGTTTAAGTTGGTGGTCGCCAATCTCGACTATGAGAACGCAATTCCTGATGGCGTTCTCGATGAATTGGCTGAAGAACAGGCTGATCTCCTGTTGTTGATTGAAATTGATGAGTCATGGGATGAACGATTGCAGCCGCTACGATCCAGATATAGCCATTTCCATGATGAGCTTCGTGGCGAAGGATTGGGGATGGCGATTTGGAGTAAGTTTCCTATCGAATCTGCAGAAACGAAATACTTGATATCCAAACGGCGAGCTAGTTTGTGGGTGGAGCTTAAGTCGAACGTTGGCGTCATCAATTTGGTTGGCGTCCACCCAACTCCACCTGGCTTGCAGGATTCAACGGGTGAAACGCGGCGGGATAGTCGTGTGCGAGACGCTGAACTCGTCTTGGTCGCAAAAGAAATCGCGTCGCGTCCAACAGAGCCTTGGATTGTTGCGGGAGACTTTAACGATGTTGCTTGGTCTCATACGACTCGACTGTTCAAGCGAACAAGCGGATTGTTGGATCCCCGAATTGGTCGAGGGATGTACAATACTTACATCGCTCAAGTCCCACCCTGTCGATGTCCAATCGACCACGTGTTTGTTTCCGAAGGATTCACAGTGGCATCGCTTGACCGAAAACGAGTAAGTGGCTCTGATCATTTTGCCGTAACGACGCAGCTCGCACTCACTCAACCAAAGGGCGTTACGCCTGAGCCGCAGCAGGATGATGAATCCAAGTCGAAGCAGATTATCAAGGAAGGAAAGTCGGATGCGGCGGAGAGAGACTTGCGGCCTGATGATCAGTGAGACGAACTAACGATTGGCTTTTAGCTTGGCTTTTTGAATCTGTCAGTCGATCATGATGAGTTTGAGGTAACGAGGATCAGCATCCAAGTAGCGATCGCGCCTCTTGCTGTCCAGGCGATGGTTCGAATCCAATTTGAATTGACTAGCCACTTGTATGCGTTAGGGTCAAACCCTTTGACGAGTTTCTCGTGACATGGGACCTGAATAAAAGCCGTCGACAGCCAAATCAAAAGTACCAATCCAATACCGGCATAAACAAGTGGTTTGCCGATTCCCTCAACTGGATACCAAATCAACATGATCGCCGTTATGAGTTCAATTAGCATCACGGGACCGACGATGAAAGTGATGTTGGACTGGTGCCGTTGTTGGTAACTGGCGTAATTCTGTTCACCGATGTCATTAAAAAGTGGATAGTGAACAACTTGTACCATCCAGATCAAGCCAACCATAAAAAGAGTAGCCACGACGTTGGTAAGCAAAATAGATAACGATGCGTTCATGTTTCGTTTCGTTTCGTTTGGCTTCTAAAAGCAATCTGTGAAAACGTGTAATCGCCAACTAGAGTTTTTGACACATTCCGCAGGCGTACATTTTGCGATTGGCCAATTGCCAGGTCTTCACCGGCGTGCCGCAATTGGGGCAGTTGGCACGTTTGTAGATGTTCAATCGCTCTCTCGCCATCAGCTTTTTTGGAACCTTGCCCGACGCATTGAATCCAGCGGTGATGATCCGATTGTGTTTGACACCAATCTGCAAGAGCTCAACAGTCAGATTCCACATTTCGTCAAACGTACTTCTCTCAATTTCGTTCGCGGCCAACTGCGGATGGATTCCAAGCAAGAATAAAATCTCCGCTCGATACACGTTACCAACGCCCGCGATGACGGACTGATTCAAAAGCAAGCTGCCAATGGCTGATCTGCTCCTTTGCATTTTCTCCCAAACAATTTCTTTGGAAGCGTCATTGCGCAGCGGGTCTTCGCCCAGTCTCAATTTAAGTTTGTCGAACTCAGCCTTGTTGATTAGCTCGCAACAATTTGGTCCATTCAAATCAAAAGAGCGATCAGTTCCGATCATGCGAACGCGAACGGCGCCCCACGGTTCGGGCGGAGGGTTTTTATGCAATCGAAATTTGCCGTAAAGCCCGAGGTGAATGTGCCCAATTAGATTTCGATTCCAGTGGTAGAACAGATGCTTGCCATGTGCCGAGACTTCGCGAAGTTTCTTGCCACTGATTTTTTCGGCCTCAGTTTCGAAACGTCCTTGGGGTGAAGTCGCAATCAACTTTTGGCCAGCAAACCACTTTTGGTGATCGCGAGCAATTCGGTGAATCGTATGTCCTTCAGGCATCGTTAGTCCTGTGAGTTGCAAAACTCTCGCGGTTAAGATGATCGCGAGCTAAGACACGACTAACCGCAACGACGGCTCAAACATCACAGCGAACAAGACACTGAAACTCGAACGCATTACTAGCCTTTACGATTCACAGGCCAAAGCTGTTTCATTAGATCTTCAATTTTGGTTAGCGCTCTTTTGGGCAACGCTTTTCTGGGAAAATCGCTTAACTGCTTTCAATGCAGGTTTGGGTTGGCCTTCCGCGTCATACAAATTCCCTTGTAAGTGCCCGCGTTCGGTTTCGTTGTCTTTAATCTGCCAGGCGCACCAAGTCACAACGCCGGTGTCGCCATAGTCTCGCAGCACTTCGAGGACCGCCAGATAAGTCTTCGCTTGCGCGGCCAAGTCATCCTTCGAGATGGTCTCGCCTTCTTCTGTTCGAATCCATGCGTTGAACTCTGTGACGTGAAACTCAAGTTTCCTTGATTGAGCCCACTCTATTAGAGACTTTAGCGCTTTCATATTGTTGGGGTCGTTTTCAAAGCCGGTATCGATATGTCCTTGCCATCCAATTCCGTCAACGCGAATTCCGGAGTCTTGAAGGTGCTCCACGATCCCCTTGACTTTGTCCCACATCGCGGACTCCATCCCGCCATGTTGATTCACAATTTGTTTGATGTTTGGCGCGTGTTGGTTCGCTAATTCAAATGCCATCTTGATGTAAACAGGAGGCTTAAGCGGATGCCTTTCGTCGACGCCAATCTGATACCAAGGATTTTCCCAACGGTCGTTGCCTTCGCGCGGGCCAAACCACTCACCATTTCGAGAGACGGTTTCATTGACGACATCCATCCACCGGACATGTGGCTGGTCGTTGTAACGCTTGCAAACTTCGGTCATATACTCTTGCAAGTTTTGTTTTAGTTCGGCTGGAGTTCGATTGTCTGATTTTGCCCACTTGGAACATTGTGGGCTGATTGCGGAATGAAGTCGCATCACTTGGCTGTTCTTTTTGCATCGCTCAATCCATTCGTCTGCGGTCTTCCATTTCCATTTACCAGGCTGCGGATGGATCGCCGTTTGTTTGAAGTCGTTGCCAGGGGTTACATAGGCGAATTCTCGATTGACAATCTCGTACGAACTGGTGTCCCAAAACTTGGCATTGGATGCGGCGCCGATCAGCACCGTCTGATTTGATGTTAGAGCTTGCTCGGATAGGATCGTCGGATTGATTCAAACTTGTTGGTTGAGGATTCGGAGTCGATTCAGGTTCGGAAGGCTTTAGTCTCTCACAGCCTTGGGCGTGGGCTCTCAATTGTTTGGCCAACTGGTTTTGAATCTCAGAATGACTTTTTTGATCAGCCAAATTGATTTTTTCAAGTGGATCGCTCTCGTAATCATACAGTTCTTTTGCCGGGCACTTGCCAGCTTTGTTGATCCACTCGGTGTATCGGTATCGCTCTGTTCGAAACGAGTATCCTAATGAGCCACGACTCTTGAAAATCGTCAAAGCCCCTGCCCTAACCGGTTTTGACTCCTTTGACAGAAGCGGAACAAGACTCCGTCCATTGATCGCTGTCGGAATCTCGATCCCAGCCAAGTCAGCCAACGTGGGATAGATGTCATTCAATTCAACCGGCGAATTGGTCTGGGCGACCTTGTTTGCTTCGAGCGTCCGGATGATCAGCGGCACTCGCGTGGCATTTTCAAGCGTCGTATGCTTGCCCCACATTCCGTGATCACCCAAATGGAATCCGTGATCACCCCACAAGACAACGATCGTATTGTCGGCGATTCCAAGATCATCAAGTTCTTTCAGGAGCAAGCCGACTTGCGCGTCGATATAAGAAACGCACGCTAGATATCCGTGGATGCTTTTTCGTTGAAGCTCTGCAGGAATAAGACCTTCTTTGGGAACGCCTTCATAGCCTCGAAATTCGTGGCTGTCGTGAATCGAATATCCACTCGCGTTTTCGATTCCCGCTTGATGTTGGGCAAGCCTAATCTCATTCGCGTCGTAGAGATCCCAATATTTTTTCGGCGCACAAAACGGCAAGTGAGGCTTTTTAAATCCAACGGCTAGAGGGTATTTCAAAACCTGTAGTGGACTTCGCCAGAAG